>PFPK01000016.1:0-38015 GCA_002793015.1 Candidatus Magasanikbacteria bacterium CG_4_10_14_0_2_um_filter_37_12
TTGATTTTTCTAATCTATTTTTTATCCAAATTGATAAGAAAAATTGTAATAACAATACACAAATTGTAATAATAGAAAATTGAAAACTATTAAATTGTATTATTATATTTTTCATATTATTTTTGTGGTTTTTTATTTTTAATAACTATACGAACATAAACTGGCTTTCCCTTTATTGCACCATCTTTATCTTTAATAAGTCCATGTTCTTTAAATGGAACATTATTATTTTTACGAATATCATTAGAACTAATTATTTGAAACTGACTAGGATTATACTTATCAAGAAAAGTGACTGGAACACCCATTGCATCTTTGTAGTCCATCGGTATATCACTCACCTTATTAACATTAATGGCTTCATAATTGTCATATTCCGGATATTCATTTTTTGAATATTTTTTATATAGCGTAATTTCTTGTTGACGCTTTACTGTATCTAAATTTGTGAACCATACAACACGCCCCATACTAAAATATTTAACACCATTAACAATCTTTTTCCTTGTTTCTGTTGGAATATCATAATCCATAGGAACTTGAAACCATTTTGTTCCACCATTATCATAACCGAGCCACAATTTATCTTCTTTGATCAATTTAAAAGTTTCTTTATAAGTGATAGCGTTTTGATCACCTAGAATCAAAAATTTTTTATTATATTCAACTAACTGTGCAACATATTCTCTAAACAATGAAAATGGCGGATTTGTTACAACAATATCTGCTTGTTTTAAAAGCTCAACACTTTCTTCACTTCTAAAATCTCCGTCATATTTTAATGGAGTCCATTCGTTATTTTTATTAGCCTTTAACTGCTGTGCAATATCACGCAAATCAAATGCACCATCACCGTCTAAATCACTAACTTCATTGATAATGAATTTATTTGCTGTTACTTTTGGACGACCTTTTGGCTTGGCTAGCGTTTTGTCGTCTCCAAATAATGATAATTGTGTATTGGCAATTGGTGATGGCTTGTAGCTCGTAGCGATAAGTTGCTTTAAACCTAAGGCATTAAAATTTGAGGCAAAGTATTTAAAAAAGTTACTTTCAAAAGGATCATCACAATTGCAATATACAACCTTGTTACGAAATTGTTCTTTATAGTGTTTTAACTCCTTTTCAATATCAACAAGCTGAGTATAAAACTCATCTTTTTTCGCCCTATGTGCTTTATGTAAATTGTTATTTAAAGTTGTCTTGACCATATTTTTTATTTCATTAAGTCATCCAAGCTAACACCAAAAGCGTCTGCTATTTTTTTAACAGTATCTATACGAGGATCTGGCGTTGACCCTGCTTCAATTTTTACAATCGTGTGAAAAGCAAGATTTGCCCTTTTTGAAAGCACATCTTGAGAGATGTCAAGCTTGTTTCTATATTTTTTTATATTATCTGCAATAACAGTCTTTCTTTTTTGTATATTGTATAGTTATACTATTACTTATGATTATAGTATATAGATTTTTAAGTTGACAGTCAATAAAAATAACCCGCATTAAAGATACACATTTAGAAATAAAACCTATAAATTTAGATAATATTGATGAAAAACAAGAATATACTGTTTTTGATGCTATAAGAGACAATAAAGAAAAAGATAACAAAGCAAAAGATTTGGTAAAAATTTTACAAAAGACTATCTAAGTTTATGGACAAGATAGAAAAATTACTTAAAAAAATAAGTAAAAAACAAAGAGAATTTCTTTTAGGAGTGAACAAAAAAATATTAAGTGAAAAAATGAAGGATTAAATATTAAAAAATTAAAAGACACTGATTTTTATAAATTGAGATCTGGAAGATTTAGAGTAATATATCACAAAGAAAGTAAAGAAATTATTATTGATGCAATTAAGCTAAGAGATGAAAATACTTACAAATAATATAAAGTTCAGATCAACTGCGGAAGGAGCGGAACGATGTTGGAATGTGGATGACCGAGGTTAATCTATTTTGGTTACGTTTCCCACTAATTACCTTATTTTAGCAATTATATAATAAAATAACCCTATTGTATGGGGGTTATTTTGTGTGCGGAAGGTGAGGGATTTGAACCCTCGAAGGGCTTTCACCCTTACCACCTTTCCAAGGTGGCGCACTAGACCACTATGCGAACCTTCCTTAACTCAAAAGGACAATACCAAAATATTGTCCTTAAGTCAATCAACAAAACAATTATTTAGAACGAAATTCATTGATAATTTGCATTGTTGATTCTTCACTATCTACAATCTGATATAATTCGTCATCTTCATCAGAAATAGTTTCTAACTTATGAACAAAAATAGTTTTTATTACTTCATGAATTGGTTGCCAATATTCTCTCCCCAAAAGAATGACTGGCACACGTTGCATCTTACCAGTCTGAATAAGAGTCAATACCTCAAATAAATGGTGCAAAGTTCCAAATCCGCCAGGATAAAATATAAAAGCTTTGGACGGAGCAGTGATAATAAGTTTTCTTGTAAAAGGAAACTGAAACATAATGGACTTCATAACATATGAATTCATTGATGAACTACCGTATACTTCCAAACCAACACCAAGCGACTGTCCGCCAGCCTCCATTGCCCCCTTGTTTGCTGCCTCGCTAATCCCGATGCCTCCACCAGTGACTACACTATACTTGTCTTCAGCCAACATCGCCCCTATTTTGTAAGCAGATTTATAAAATTTGTTGTTTTGATCCATGTGTCTTGTACCAAGTACGGTAACATCTTCTACCAAACCAGTAAGAAATTCAAACCCCGACACCAGCTCAGCCATGATACGAAAAATCTTCCAATCGATGTTCTTTTGTCCACTATGAAAATTCATTGGTGATAAATCACATTCCAAAGATTTTGTGCCTTGTTTATTGATGATATTTATGGTCTCTTCTGGAGTATTCACAATGTACCATTTATCTATTTGGACTTTCTTCTTTTGATCAAAAGTTGAACATTTACTTTTCAAAAATTCAACAATTGGTTCCCAATATTCACGCCCAACCAAAATAATAGGTATGTCACACATCTTACCAAGCTCAATACTGTTGACCACTTCAAAAAACTCATCTAACGTTCCAAATCCACCAGGAAAATATACAAAAGCGTGAGCTGGACTAGTCATCATTACTTTGCGAGTAAAAAAATAATAAAAAGCAATAGACTTTTGGACATAAGGATTGATGCGTTGTTCAAAAGGAAGCTGGATATTAAGACCTGCAGATTCTCCGCCAGCCTCAAACGATCCTCTATTGGCTGCCTCCATAATTCCAGGCCCTCCTCCTGTGACTGTAGTAAATTCATTTTTTGCTAAAAGAGACCCAAGTTCTCTTGCTAGATCATAATATATTTCGCCTTCCTTAAATCTGGCTGAACCAAAAACAGTGACTTCATTTTCAAGCGAATTCATAAACTCATAACCTTCCACAAATTCTGCCATAATCCTAAAGATTCGCCAAGTATCACGATAGTCACCTGTCTCATTAAGACTATAACTAAAGTCTTTCTTAGAGTGATCTTTTAATTTTTTTATTGTTTCTTTGCGCATAGTATTCAGATTTCCGAATAATTTTTTAAGACAATCCGGATTGTATGACCAAGCGATAATACATTAATTTCCCCAAGTCTAGGTCCCATTATCTGCATTCCCACCGGCAAACCAGCCTTTGTTTCACCTACAGGAACAGAAAGCCCTGGAATACCAGCTACTGCAGCAGGCGACATAAAGACATCCGCCAGATACATGGCAAGCACGTCATCCTTTTTTTCATCAAGATTAAAGGCTGGAAATGGTGAGGTTGGTGTAACTAACAGATCTACTTGTTCAAATGCTTGTTCAAAATCTTGTATAATAAGAGTTCTTACTTTTTGAGCTTTGCGATAATAGGCATCATAATAGCCAGCTGACAGAGCATAAGTACCAATCATAATGCGACGTTTTACTTCTTCTGGAAAACCTTGCCCCCGAGACTTGGCATAAACGTCATACAAATTATCAGCATCGGCTTGAGCACCATAACGAATTCCATCGAGCCTGCCAAGATTAGAACTGTCTTCGCTCGGTACCGCAATATAATAAACAGGAATAGCGTATTTGGTATGTGGCAAAGAAACTTCTACAATCTCATGTCCTATGTTTTCCAATTCCTTAATTTTAATCTCAATCTTATCTTTCACCTCAGTGTCTAAACCTTCCAATTCCATATATTCTTTTGGAATCCCGATTTTAAATTTTTGACTTTTGACTTTCAGCTTTTGGCTATACTCCGGCACAACGTCCGGCACAGTAGTAGCATCCATAGCATCCTCCCCCGCCATAATCTCCATCAAAATGGCTACATCTTCCACAGTTTTGGCCATCGGACCAACTGTATCAAATGAGCTAGCCATTGGCATGATACCATAACGAGAATTTCGTCCATAGCTAGGTCGCAGACCGACTACACCACAAAAGCTAGCAGGATAGCGAATTGAACCACCTGTGTCTTCAGCAATAGAAAATATACACTGGTGATCAGCCAAAGCTGCTGCTGCCCCGCCTGATGATCCGCCAGCGACTTTACTCTCGTCATGAGGGTTACGAACTGGTCCATACATCGAATTTTCATTACTAGCTCCATGACCAAAAGCATCGCAGTTTGTTTTTCCAAGTAGCACTGTCCCTTGTCTTCTAATTTTGGTAATCACGGTTGCTTCGTATGGTGCGATATAATTATCAAGGATTTTGGCACTTCCAGTAGAACGCACACCTTTTACACAAATGGCATCTTTTACTGAAAAAGGAATACCCGTCAACATTTGCTGTTTACCATCCTCAATCATCTTGTCTGCTTTCTTTGCTTCTTCTAGTGCCAAATCTTCCGTAACAGTAATAAAAGCATTAATGATTTCATTACGCTCTTTTATTCTTTTTAAACAAGCTTGAGTGAGATCAACCGAAGAAAAGTCTCCATTTTTGAGACCTTCATGGGCTTGTACGATTGTTAGTTGATTTAATTTCATAAAAAACAAAGTATACAGAGTACACAGAGTAATTTTTAGACTATTCTGCTTATTCTGCCTGAAAGACAGCTTTCACCTTCAACAAATTCCCTTGCTTCTCTGGAAATTGAGTAATAATATTTTTCCTTACTTCTTCATCACAATCAGCCACTTTATCCTCTCGAAAAACATCCTCAAGCCCAGTCACCTGGCACGTTTCTTCAACAACAGTCGTATCCACTTCATTCAACATATCTATATAATCCAAAATAACCGAGATCTGCTTGGCATACATGGTTTTTTCTGACTCGCTCAGGTCGAGACGAGCTAGAGTAGCTATTTGTTCTATTTGTTGTGGTGAAAGTTGCATAATAACTCTATTTTACCTTATTATCATTTTTATTTCAACATTGACAAAAAATGTGTTTCACTAAGTATTTCAACACCAAGACTCTTGGCCACCCCATACTTACTCCCTGGGTTATCTCCAGCTACAACAAAATCAGTCTTCTTACTCACTGAGCCACTAACACTTCCACCAGCCATGCGGATTTTTTCTTTGGCTTCGTCTCTCGTGATAGTTTGTAAAGTTCCTGTCAACACAAAAGTCTTCCCAACCAAGTTTCGACTTTCGACTTTCGACTTTCGACTTTCGACTTTCACACCATTCTCCATCAAATCCTCAATCAACTTCTGATTTTCTCCATTTCTAAAATACTCAAAAATAGACTTAGCAACTCGTGGGCCAACATCATTAATTTCTTCTAACTCTTCAAAATTGGCATTCATTATTTTTTCTAAACTACCCCAGCCAGAAGAGAGTAGCCCTCCTTTGGTGGAAAAATGTTCAGCAAGCGCAATGGCAGTCTCTTCCCCGACGTGATGAATGCCAAGCCCAAAAATAAAACGATTCAAAGACACTTGCTTTGCTTTTTCAATTGCGTCAACCAAATTGTCAGCAGACTTCTCAGCAAATCTTTCCAAAGGCTCTAGGTCACCTTTTGTCAGAGTAAAAATATCAGCTACATTTCTAATAAGCCCTTCTTGCATAAGATGTTCGACAATCTTTTTTCCAAGCCCATCAATATCAAAAGATTTTTTGGAAACAAAATGGATAATATTTTTTAGTTCTTTGGCATAGCATTGTTTATTTGTACAAATCAAAGCCACACCGCTTGCCCCTTTATCTCCTATCTCATATCTCTCTATTTCTGAGTGACAAATAGGACATTTCTTCGGCATCACTACCTTCTTTTCACTACTATCTCGCATCTTATCCAAAACTCGAACAACTTTTGGAATAATATCACCGGCTTTTTCTACAACAACCATATCGCCCAATCGTACACCCAATCTTTCAATTTCATCAAAATTATGGAGAGTAGCATGAGTGACTGTTGTGCCTGCCAATCGTACAGGCTCCATCAAAGCTACAGGTGTCAAAGTGCCAGTACGACCAACTTGCCAATAAATATCCACAATCTTGGTTGTTCCTTGCTCTGCTGGAAATTTCATCGCAATAGCCCAGCGTGGTGCTTTGCCAGTAAACCCTAGGGCATCTTGATATTTTTTTTGATTAACTTTAATCACCAAACCATCAATCATAAATTCTTTCTTTTTATGATCACGGTCAATCCATTGTTCATACATTTTCCAAATCTGATCTATATTTTTACAAACTTGCCAATCATGATCAGTCGGGAAACTAAGAACATCTAATAATTCTAATTCTCTCTCTTGTGATTCTGGCATATCACCACCAGAAATATCATAAGTAGTTAATGACAATTTTCTTTCCGCCACTATCTTTGAATCAAGCTGACGAATAGTTCCTGCCGCCATATTTCTCGGATTGGCAAAAACTGGCTCGTTGTTAGCTGTTCGTTGTTTATTAATCAGCGCAAATTGTTTCTCCCCGATCCAAACCTCGCCTTCTACCACCAAGTCAATTTCTTTTTTCAAAACAAATGGCACGCTCTGAATTGTTTTGATATTTTGAGTAACATCCTCGCCAACTCTGCCATCTCCTCTAGTAGCTGCGACAATTAGTTTTCCTTTTTTGTAAGTAAGCACAATATGTAGCCCGTCAATTTTTAATTCCGAAGTGTAACTCAAATCTTTTGGTCGTTCACCAAACTTTTTTTCTAAAATTTTCAAAATTCTTTCTTCCCAATCATCTAAATCCTCTCTATTGAACGCATCATTAAAAGACCATTGTGAGACAGTATGAACTACTTTTTCAAACTTTTCCAAAGGTTCTCCTGCCACACGCTGGGTTGATGAGTCTGGAGTGACTAACTCAGGGTGTTCTTCTTCAATTTTTCGTAATTCATCCATCAGACCCTGATACATAGCATCAGTAACTTGGGGATCGTTAAGAACATGATACTTGTAGCGAAGATCGTTTATTTGGGTGCGAAGATTTTTTATTTTTTGTTTTATATTTTCTTTCATAGTTTTGATAGAACACGAATTTAACGAATTAGATCAATTTTAACGAATTCTTTTTTATTCGTTAGATTAATTCAATCCGTGTTCTATTTTATCTTACTAAAGTAGTTTGTATGCGATGATGCGATCAAATATAAAGGTTTGAGTTACACTGTACAACACTTATAATTCTTACAAATCAGGCCTTCTTTCTTCAAAGAGATCATTAAACTCATTTATCTTCTTATTATTTGCCTGAATTTCATCAATTTCAATAATTGAAACACTGCTAATATCTTTTGGAGCAGACGAATAAACTTTACCATCATATCCAATTACTTGACTTCCGCCAGTAAATGTAAAATCATCATCGCCTCTATTCTCTTGTCCCACTCTATTTGCAGTGATAGCAAATATTCGGTTTTCAAGACACCTTGTCACCATCGCAGATTGGCAATACGGCATTACGAGGTTGGCTGGATGGGCAAGGACTTGCATACCTTGTAATGATAATGTCCTACATACCTCTGGAAACATCCAGTCAAAACATATCATAATCCCAACTTGCACACCATTGATATCGTATACTTTGAGAGGTTTGTCTCCAGGTGTAAACCACTTTTTTTCTTTATAAAAAAGATGTAACTTTCTGTACGTATCAATTACTTTATTCCCTGATACAATCAACGATGAATTAAATATTTTATTCCCCTCTTTTTCTACAAAACCTCCCACAACCGTGGCACCAGTCTTGTGTGAAATTTCTTTTAGAAAATCAGCAGTTATTTCATCTTGTAATTCTGCAACTTCTGTAGCCTCTTCCTTTGACACAAAAGTATAGCCAGTGGCAAACAGCTCTGGTAGTACAATAAGATCAGCAGTGACTCTCACTAATAATGAACGGACTTCTTCAAAATTATTTTGTTTTTCTCCAAAGATAGGAGAATTTTGTACGTAACCAACTTTCATAAATAATAAAAATTATAAATCATGCTTCCTCAATACAACCTCTCTCCCCTCCTCGTACTTCCTCACCTTCCCAGCGACCCCAGGTAGCCACCTCAAAGGTTTCTGGTAAGCAATACGTGGCAACCAAGAACTAATTCTTCCACTCTTCACAATACTAAATAAATATTCATCAATCCACACGCCTTTCTTACCCTGCTCGAGCATCGTCAACCACAAATCCCAATCCTGGAAGCGCCTCAGATTCTCGTCAAACCTAGGAAAAACATCTTTCCTAATCAAACTAGTGGTATGAATAAAATTATTTTTCTTCAATTCTGACTCATCAAACAGACGAGATGACATTTTTTTATTTTGAAAATTGAAAATTGAAAATTGAAAATTACAATATGAATAGCTAGCTTCTTTATTCTTTTCTAATGCACTGTACATCTTCTCGATCATCTCCGGGTTCCCCACAATATCCGCATCCCAAAAAATCACATACTCCCCTTTTGATAATTCAAAACCCTTATTCCTCGCCACCGGAGCCCCCATATTTTCTTGTCGTAAAACTTCAATAGGAAACCTGAAGTCTGAAGTCTGAAAGTTGAAAGCTGGCTCGCTTCCGTCATCCACAACAACCACTTCCAAATTATCATAAATCTGCTTTTCAATAGAATCCAAAACGGCTCTCAACAATTTCTGAGACTGATTATATACTGGAATAATTATACTAACCAACTGATCCATAAGTGTTTAGACATTTAAAATGTTCAAATGTTTAGGTGTTTAAAGTAAATTTATCCCACCGCTGTCTTCTTTCTTCAGCCAAAGCTCCAACCTCTTCAACTGATTTTTCCATTGAAAACTACTCTTGATCCTGTCCTTGGCATGATGCCCCAAATCAAAAGCAAATTTCTTATTGCGTAACAAATCTACAATTGTATTAATTACTAAAAGATCACCTTTAAAAATATCCACTACCATACCAGTCTGAGTGTTTAACACCGCTTCCTCTACACCGCCACTTCGGCCTGCTACAGAAGGTAAACCACAAGCTGCTGCTTCAAGAAATACCAGACCCAACCCTTCTTCTCTCCCTTCGTCAGGATGAGTAAGAAGTATAAATAAATCAGAAACGTAATAAAATTTTTTCAATTCACCATAAGGAACTTCTCCAACAAATCGGACTACATTTTGCAAATCTTTTTTTTGTATTTCTTTAAAAATTTCTTCTTTCTTTGGCCCATCACCAACAATAATCCAGACTAAATGAGGTATGTGCTTTAAAATCTCTGGAATCATGCGAATAAGATGTGGAAATCCTTTGCCATCTGTTAGGCGTGCAACTGACAAAATTACTTGTTTTCCTTGAAGGGCATAGAGCGAACGTAATTTTTCCAACTCCTCTTTTGGTGGGCTAACCAACAAATCTTTGTTAGGGCATGGGTAAAGAACCAATGATTTATTTTCAAATTCTGGCAAGACACTCAAAAATCTATGCTGGAGGGACTGACTATTGAAGACCAGCTCCTCAGCATTATCCGCCACCATCTTGACCATCTTACTTTTCCAAGCTGTTTTTCTACCAACTACCAAATCAGTGCCATGAGAAAAAAGCAAAAATGGAATTTTTAATAATTTTTTGATCATTATTCCTACATAACCCACAGGAAGAATGTGGTGAACCATTATTATCTCAATTTTTTCTTTCTTAACAATCCACAATACTTGCCAAAATAACTTCAACCATCTTGGCCAAACAAATTTTGGATAAAGTAATTTTTTTCTAATTATTTTATAACTCAAATTATTATCAAATTCTTTTTGCCTCTTATGCCTCGGTGCTAATACCACCATCTTATTAGAATCAAAAGAAGACGCCATTTCATGAACATAAGTAGCAATGCCGCCGACTGTTGGCGGGTATTCAAAGGTAATAATTAGTGTTTTTTTCATAGGGAGTTAAGTAGATAGTTGATAAGTAAATACTTTATGACTTTATAAACTTTTTACTTTCTAACTAATTCAAAAGCCTCTGTTAATTGTGATTTGGTAACAGTTCTTGTAAAGTATAGCATCAAGGCATAGACAACGATACCCGCAACAATAGCGATAAAAAAACTCGTATACAAATTAGTATACCACACCGCTAACCCCATCACTCCAGCAGATAGCAAAATTTGTAATAAACTTTTAAAAATAAACCAATGAGAAATCTTGGTTATTTTTGGAACAACCAAATATCCGAAAACTGTCAAAAATAAATTACCAATAAAGGCTGCACTAGCTGCACCAACAATACCATAGTGAGGAATTAGGAATAGATTTAAAATAATATTAACAACCATTACCACGCCAACTATTGTAGTCTGGATAACCTGTTTGTTGCAAGCATTGAGAAATGCACCAATAGGAAAACTGAGATAAGAAAAAATAAGACTAGTAATCAATATTTGTAATGGAAAAATGGATGCTCGATATTCTTCGGTATAGAGTTTAATAATAATATCCTCAGATAAAATAGCAATTCCTACTGCAATCGGGATGGCGATAATAAGCAGGTATTTAATCCCCCGCTCAAATATAAAAGAAAGTTTTGCTTTATCATAAGCAAAATATTCACTGAAACGAGGGTACATTGTAGCTACCAAAGCAAGAGGTACAAACTGAAAAGCATAGGTAATTTTGTAAGGAATAGCATACCAACCAACGGCGATGTCTCCTGCTAATTTGGAAAGTAAAATAGAATCAATATAAGAATAAACTCTGGCAAAAATCGCTGCCAAAGCAAATGGAATAGCAATCTTACCAATATATTTAAAAATCTCTGGATCGTATTTGGGAAGTAATTTGATCTGATATTTTTTATAAAGAACAAAAGTAGCATAACAGACATTGAAAAAACTTGTGATTGTAAAAGCTAAAATCAAAAATATTATTGGGAAATCTAAGTAAAGAAAAATAGTACCTAGAACTAGGCTAATGGCTTGGCTACCAACAATGCTGATCGCTTCATACTTAAGATTCCCAATGGAACGCAAAACTCCATAGATAGACAAATGAAGAGAATCAAAAAGCATTGTTACCGCTGAAAGATAAACAAGCTGTCTTGTCTCCACTGGATAGCCCATAATATTGATCAACACAACAACACCAATATAAGACAAACCTGCAAGCACTATTTTTACTGACAAAATTGTTGAAAAATATGCCTGGATTTTTGTCTTCAACTTAGCTGATTCACGCACCAAGACATTGGTTAAGCCAAGATCAACAAAAACTACAAAGATAGTAGTAAAAGACAGAGCAAAAAAATACTTACCAGTCCCAACAACTCCAATATGACGAGCAATGAGCGTAAAATAAACAAAGGCCACTAATTTCTGACCAACAGAGGCCATGGTCATAAAAGCAGCATTTTTAGCAATTCCAGTCTTCATATGTACTATATTTTACGCTAAAATGAAGAAAAAAGAAAGGGATCTTTCTTTTAAAAGAATGTCTTCCTTGCTAAAGATTCTTCGTCTACGACTCAGAATGGCACCCTCACTCAATGAGGTAATCTCGAACAAATACTAAAACAAAAAATTCACCAAATAAAATGGTGAATTTTGTACATTCGTATGCTATCTCTTCTTCCACTGTCGGCCCCTTCTAGCTTTCCTGAAACCTGGTTTCTTTCTTTCTTTGACACGCGAATCGCGAGTGAGATATCCTTCGACTTTGAGAAGTGGTTTGAAATCTTCGTTCCATTTGACAAGAGCACGGGCAATACCATGACGAACTGCATCAGCTTGCCCATGAACGCCGCCACCAGTAACTTTAACAGACACATCAAAATCTTTATCCTTTCCAACGACCTCAAGCGGACTTGTGACTTTTTTTTGTAAAATAAGAATTGGAAAAAAGTCTGTCAATTCCCGATCATTGATCAAGATATTACCTTTTCCAAGAGTGATACGAACCCTGGCTGAAGCTTGTTTTCTTCGGCCTACGGCTCTTTCTGTTGTTTCAGTCTTTTTTTCTACCATATTTATTAGTTTTCTTCTCCATATTACCGGAGGGTATATAATACTAGTCTAATCGTAATAAAAACCATCGGTGAAAAAATTTTCGTCCCAATCAAATCTTGTTAAGACTTGATTACCAATCTTTTCATCATTTCATCACGAAGCCTATTCTTTGGAAGCATACCATAGACTGCACGACGAATTACTTCTCCTGGATCATTATCAAATATTTTCTTCATTGGGGTACGTCTAATTCCTCCTGGATACATAGTGTGATGATAATAATCTTTTTGTACCAATTTATCTCCAGTAAATTTAACTTGAGAAGCATTTATGATTGTTACAATACCACCCCTATCAATATGTGGAGAAAAATCTGGCTTGTCTTTTCCGCGCAAAACCATAGCAATCTTACTAGCTAACCGACCGACTGCCTGTCCAGTGGCGTCGATTTCATGTTTTTCACGTTTTATTTCTTGGTTATTCATACTAAAAATCTAAAAATTCTGAAACTTTATATAAATTCAATTCTGACTTTTTCTGCACCGTCGTTTGGTCGATAACCAATATTGGTAATTCTAGTATAGCCGCCTGGTCGCTCTTTATAACGAGGACCAATCTCATCCATGAGTTTGTTGACAACTTTGTCAGTAAACAATGCGGAAATAAGACGACGTCTACTTACCAGGTCGCCTTTTTTTGCCTTTGTAACCAACGGCTCAACAAAAGTCTTCAAAGCTTTGGCTTTGGCTTTGGTGGTCACAATACTGTCATGCAATACCAAACTCTCAGCCAGGCTTTTCATCAAAGCCACTCTTTGTGCTCTTTGTCGTCCTAATGTATTTTTTTTGATTCTGTGTCTCATATATAGTCTATCTAATATTTATTCTTCTGTTTCTTCAACTTCAGTACTTCTTTCTGTTTTTGAATCTTCTGGAGTATTATCCAAAATCAAAGCAAAATGTTGCATCAAAATTTGAGTAGCTTGCGTAACAGCCTCTTTTGGAGTAATTGTCCCGTTTGTCTCAATTGTTAAAGTAAGTTTTTCAAAATTTGTGACATCCCCTACACGAGTCATTTCCACTTTATATCCAACATCACGGATAGGTGTGTAAAGAGAATCAATAGCAATTGTCCCAATATCCAAATTTTTTGTTTCTTTTTGTGATGTGGATACATAACCACGTCCATGGCCAATCGTAATCTCCATAACAAATTCTTTTTTGCTATCTGTAATATTGGCAATTACCAGCTCTGGATTGGCAATTTCTATATCGGAATTTTTTTCAAAATCTGCTGCAGTAACAGTACCTGCACCCTTCTTACGAAGGGTAAGAACGACTTGTTCGTCAGAATATGAACGAACAGCAAGTTGTTTTAGATTCAAAATAATTTCCACCACATCTTCTTGGATCCCTTCGACTGCAGAAAATTCATGTTGTACACCATCAATCTTGATTGATTCTACTGCTGCTCCAGGAAGTGAAGATAAAAGCACACGACGCAAAGCATTCCCAAGAGTAGTACCATATCCCTGATGACATGGTGAGATCACCATTTCACCAACATTGGTACGGTCTGTGTCAAAAAATTCAATGGCTGATGGGAGTATAATTTGTTCCATAGAATGTCGTGTTTATGACGGAGAGCTCCGTCGTGGATGACAGGCGAACACTATCTATCTAGTAGAGTAGTATTCAATAATAAGTGTGACATCAAAAATTTTATCCAGATCTTCCTCTACTGGCTTGCTAACAACCTTACCTTCCTTCTTGATTGGATCTACTACCAACCATGATGGTGTTGTGGCTTGCGAAAGTCTATCTGTAATGTCATGAAAAAGAGATTTTTTTGCTTTGTTATCTTTTATTTTTACTACGTCACCGACCTTAACAAGATAAGATGGAATACCAATTTTTTTATCATTAACAGTGAACATGCCATGATTAACAAACTGTCGTGCTTGGGCTCTAGTAATGGCAAAACCCATACGATAGACCACATTATCTAGACGGGCTTCCAAAATTTCTTGTAAATTGCGTCCTGAATCTCCTTCACGACGGTTGGCTTCATTAGCATAGGAACGAAATTGTCTTTCACGAAGACCATAGATAAATTTGGCTTTCTGTTTTTCAACCAGTTGTTTTCCATAACTAGACAAAGACTTTGGTCGTGTTGCACCATGCACACCTGGACGTTGAGTAAGACGTCTAGACACTTTAGCAGCGTTAGTCTTCAGACCAAGGTTAACTCCGAATCTTCTAGCAATTTTATTTTTTGGACCAATATATCTTCCCATAATTTTATTTAATACTAATATATATACTAATTCATGCTAATGATACTAATAAATACTAATTTTGATACCTCTAACTATTTATATTTATTTGTATCATTCGTACTATTAGTATATTGCATCATAATCATATTTATACTCGTCGTCTCTTCGGAGCACGACAACCATTGTGTGGAACTGGAGTAACATCTTTAATGGACAAAACTTGCAAACCATTGGCATTAAGACCACGGATTGCCCCTTCACGTCCCCCGCCAATTCCTTTGACAAAAACATGAACTTCCTTAAGTCCACAGGCTTTTGCTAATTCAGTCACTTTTTTTACTACTTGTCCGGCAGCATATGGCGTAGCCTTTTTTGGCCCTTTGAACCCGACCATACCAGCACTGGCCCAAGCCAAGACGTCACCATTTGGATCAGTAAGACTGACAATAGTATTATTGAAAGTAGCTTGAACATAAGCTCGCCCACTACTAACTAGCTTTTGGACTTTCTTTTTCTTTTTTATTATTTTGGTTGGCTTAGCCATAACTGTGTAAATCAATTTTTATGTCTTTTGTGCGTCAGGTTTTTTACCACTTGTTGCTTTATTACGAATATTGCCACGAGTAGTTCGAGAATTTGTTTTAGTTCTTTGACCACGTGTTGGCAAACGCTTGGCATGTCTTGAGCCACGATAAGATTTTATATCTTTCAAACGCTTGATATTAGCGTCTACTTCACGACGTAAATCACCTTCTGTTTTGTACTGTTTTTCAATAATATTACGAAGTAAATCTTCTTGTTTTTGAGTAAGATCTTTGACCCGTGTAGAACCATCGATCTTGGTAGCTTCAATAACTTTTTTGGCAATAGCATTACCAATACCTTTAACATAGGTGATGGCAACAATCACTCGTTTTTGTTTTGGAATGTCTACACCTGATACTCTCATATATTTTGATACTTAAGCTGATTTTTTACGTTTTTTTGTACCTTGACACTGTTTATGTCTTGGATTTTCACAAATACAATGAACAACACCGCTTCTTCGTACGATCTTGCATTTTACGCAAATTTTCTTGACTGAGGCTCTGTTCTTCATAATTTTTATGAATCAATATCACAAATTGATATCAAATTTTTCAAAACTGTGCATACACTTACCCTACAAGATTTCAAGCAAAGCAGGAGGTAAACAAAAATACCAACCACTGTCGCGATATCGATGCTTTTCCTAATGACAGATCGGCCTATTCGCAGGAAAATGCTCCACCACACTGGTTGATATTTTTTATATTTTTAGAAACGATAGGTAATTCGTCCTTTGGTAAGATCATAAGTACTCATTTCTACCCTAACTTCATCCCCTACGCTCAGCCGAATATTGAACTTTCTCATCTTTCCTGCTATGGTAGCAATAACTTCATGATCATTCTCCAAACGAACTCGAAATTTGGCACCTGGCAGAGCCTCATCTACGACTCCACGAACCTCTATAATATCATCTTTTTTTGCCATGAATGTTTGCTTTTAATCCCAACCTGAGTCAGGACAAGAATTAACCCTAGATATTACAACCTGGAAACAAATATTATTGTCTTCCGTAATGTTGTTACAAAAACATTAATTCTGGACGTATTTTACATGACAAACGATTATCTGTCAAGTATAAATACTCCAGCTAATAACAAGACTTACTAGGCTCAGTATAGCAAATATTTTGCATTCTGAAAAGTCTTATCATACTTTTTTGCCAAGTTATACACAGCTATCAAGCTGAGGACAACGAAAAATTTATGTATGATAACAATAGTCTGCTAGGCAAAATAGATAATAATCTGCTATGATATATCTATCCAATAATCGACTTAAAAAGTATGCTATTAGGATCAAAACAAGACATCCAAGAACACATTGTTTTTTTGTTATCTAACTGTAGTAGATTGAGTGCAAAAAAAATTCAAAAAAAACTAGATACTAGTAAAGTCAAAGCCACTGTCCAAGGTATTTATAGGGCACTAAGGTGTCTACAAGAAGATGGAGTAATCACCAAAGAAAAGCAGGCCTACAGCCTCAGAACTCCATGGATCCTAGACCTCGCCAAACTACTAGACACAATGGAAAATACGTATTTAGACCAAGACTACCACGATCTATTGTTGCCTAACCAAAAAAAAGAAAAACGTGTCTGGTATTTCACTAACATGCTCCAAATGAATAATTTTTGGTCACAATTGCTCATCATTATGGCCAACAAATCTAAGACAGGAATTGCCCTTAGTTACTGTCCGCATACATGGTTCGAGAACCTCCAAATTAATCAAGAAAGCCAATACAGACGAAACTATTTTAGTCTTGTCAAACAATTTTCTATTGTGGGAAGTAATTTTTTTCTTGATAAATATACTGTGTCCAAAAGACCGAACCAAAAAGATCAAGAAGAAACATACATATCTGTCAAAGCCAAAGAGATTATAAAAAACCCAAACTTATATATAGACGTGATAGACGATATAGTTTTAGAAATAAAATTTGATAAAAGAAGCACCAATTTGGTTGAAGACTGCTACAAAATGATTGAAAATGAAAAAGATATTGACAAAATATTATCTTGTATTCTAAAACAAAAAAATAAAATAAAAGTTACTCTACAAAAAAATCAGAAAAAAGCTGAATGTTATTATAAAAAATTTGAAAAAATCTTTGGACCACTAAAAAAAATAAATGAAATTATTTAGTCGCCAAAAAAACAGTGTAGTATTCGCTAGGAATAAAGATCTCTTCTACCTTAGTAAACCCAACTTGGTACAACAAATTACGTAGTTCCAGATCTGTCAGGTAATAAGAATACCTCTCTGAGGTGTGTACTTTTCCATCTAGGACAACCGTTGGCTTCCAAGTGCGTTTTCTGGTCTTCTTGTCTATCAAAACAATTTCTGAAGCTTCCAGCGACTTACCACCAACTTCTACTGGAGCGTAGTTTGTAACCTCTGGCTGATCGTTGGCGATATCAATATATAACTGTCCTCCTAATTTGAGAGCTATATAAAAATTTTGGAGACTTTTTTCTATATTTTCAATACCATTTTCTCGAAGAGTATTCCAAGCACAGGCATATGGTATAGAGCCGCCACGACACATGATAATATCAAACTCGTTCTGAAAAGTATCGCTAAGCTTAGACCACTTTAATTCTAAAGGTTTTTTTACTTTTACATTTTTTTGTTGTGCTTTTTTAAGAAATTCTTCGATCATGTCTTCGCTACCATCGCTACAAGTGATGTTATAGCCTTTTTTGATCAAATCAATAGTGGCAAAACCACTACCACAGGCACAGTCTAAAATTTTAGCGTGATAATATTGTTTTAAAAAATTATCAAGATCGTTAACAAGATTTTCTTCGTCATATTCAAACTGTAGACAAAGATCCCATATCTGAGAAATATTCATATTTTTATTTTAACAACTAAGGACTCTCAGTCCATAGAATAAATTAAGCAAAGGACAGGCTTAAAATTATTTTCTAAAAAAAATATTACTTGTAAAATTACTTTGAATTATGAAACACCCCAAATTATCATTCTGAACTTGTTTCAGAATCTTGCTGTAAAAAGAGATACTCAATGAAACAGAACCTGAAACAAGTTCAGAGCTTGCGTTGAATTTATTTCAATGATGACAGAAAAGAGTGTTTTGTAATTCAAAGAAAATTAAGCAGTTAAAAAAAATAAAATCCCGCGACGTAGAAATTCGCGGGATTTTATATAGACATTACAAACCAGTCTTTTACTTGTAGACGGCCCCTCCCAATACTTAGCAAAAAATAATTTGCTTTGTTTTTCCACAACATTTTTCCCGTGCCAAGTAACAAGATAGTGTGTAGGGACATTGGTTGGTTGTATAGACCAAACCAACAATCTTAATATATAACACAAACCAAAAAATGGCAAAAAACCCTGGTCATCTAGATATATTTTAAATAGTTTGTTTAAAAACATTGATAAAAATTTAGCACCATCCGCCAATAATTATTCTAACGTTGCCTTTATTCTCCTTATTCCTGCACTGCTAGACTCCTCTTTTTTGATAATAAATTTACCCAATACCCCAGTATGCTCAACATGTGGTCCACCACAGATTTCCATACTAAATGTTGGTGATCCGACCTCTGCTTTGGAGATACATCCAGGGTCGCCAACAGTGTATACTTTGACTTTGGCGCCATACTTGTCTCCAAACAAACCAATGGCACCTTTCTTTCTAGCTTCATCCACAGTCATCTCACTATATGACACTGGATAATTTTTGGCAATAACAGAATTGATCAGGTCTTCGACTTTCTTTTTTTCCTCATCAGTCATTTTATCAGGATGTGTAAAATCAAACCGCAGACGTTCTGCTGTAATATTACTCCCCTTTTGCTCGACATGATCACCCAAGATCTTTCGAAGAGCCGCATGCAATAAATGTGTTGCAGTATGATATTTTACGCTCATTTCACCAGTATCTGCAAGACCACCTTTAAATTTTTGTTCAGCTCCCTCACGAGACAGGTTTCTATGTTTTTCAAATGATTCATCAAATTCTTTTTTATCAATGTTCAATCCGTGCTCTCGCGCAAGCTCTTCGGTCATTTCATAAGGAAAACCGTATGTGTCATATAACTTGAAAGCTTGTTTGCCAGAAATCTCAGTTATTTTATTTCCTGTTTTTTCATACGCCATTTCAAATCCTTTCAAAAGCTTTTCGAATTCTTTCATACCCGACTCGAGTGTGCTACGAAATTTTGTTTCTTCAGATGTCAACTCGAATAGAATCAAATCTTGTTTTTCCACCAAATCAATGTATGTGTCTTTATAGGTAGTAATAAATCCTTGTGATATGTCTGATGTAAACAAATCACTCGCACCAAGTTCATTTCCAAAACGCACTGCACGACGAATCAATCGACGAGTAAAATATCCTTGATCTTTGTTGGAAGGTACTGCACCATCTGCGATCAAAAATGTAGCTGCACGCAGATGATCCAAAATCACACGAAATGCATATGTTTCTTTTTTCTCTTCTCCGTATTTCTTGTTTGTTATTTTTTCTAAGATCTTGCGTGACTGAGCAAACAAGTCTATTTTGAAAATATCTGGATCATCCAATAACGCCATAGCCATACGTTCAAGACCGCCACCAAAATCAACATTTTGTTGTGTTAGTTCTTCAAAACCATGTTCAGTTTTCTTGTATGCCATAAATACATTATTTCCAATCTCAATAAATCTTCCACAATCACAATTTACATGACATGGTTTACCCGCCCATTCAGTTTTTTCATGAAGTCCCAATTCTTCCCCAAAATCCCAAAACATCTCACTGTCTGGTCCCCCAGGTTCACCAACAGGCATGTGTTCGGGAATTCCGGCCCTACTCCACCAATTTTTGGTTGCATCATAATAGAATATTCTTCCATCTTGCAGACCATCACGTTCTGCATTATCTACAATTTCTGCTTCAACACATATCTTTGTGAAATGTTCCTGCCACAATTTTGCTGTTTCTTCATCTCTTGGAATACCAATGTCTTCTCTGCCACGAAAACAAGTAATATACAAACGTTTTGGATCCACACCAATTTCTTCTACCAAAAATGTCCACATCCAATTGATTTGCTCTTTTTTGAAATAACTCCCAAGTGACCAATTGCCAAGCATTTCAAAAAACGTTGTGTGACGGCTATCTCCCACCTCATCCATATCTACGGCACGAAAACATTTTTGAGAATCAGTAATCTTGCCACCCATCGGATGAGTCTCCCCAAGCAAATACGGCACCATAGGTTGCATACCTGATCCTGTAAACAAAGTTGTTGGATCATTTTCTGGAATCAAAGAAGCCGACGAGACGACGGCATGATCTTTTGATGCAAAAAAATCTAAATATTTTTGGCGGAGTTCTTTGGTGGTCATAGATTACAAACTCTTTAATTTCTCTACCCCAAAATTAAATTCTTTCCAAGATTGCTTTATTTTAGAAAAACTATCGTAACCCTTGTCTGAAATTGGTTTATGTAGACTAGTATAATCTTGCAAATAAATCAACTGAAAATTATCTTTGGTGTATGATAGGGGCTCTTGGAAATTCTTTTGTCTATTACCAGAATACAAATTAAATTTACTATTCATGTCCTGTCCTAACACATACCCATGCTGTTCAAAAGCTCGCTGTACTTCTGGAACTGCATCAATAGACAAATTAAAGATAAGATAATACATATGCAAATTCTTACCATCCTGAATATATCTATCCACATTTCCTCTCGCAATCATACTGTCAACATTGACTGAGCTGACCACACAAAAAGCCACAAGCCCTAGTACCGCACATGTATAAAAGAAATTACGAAACTTCCAGTTTACAGCAATACTCACAACGGAAATCAACAAAATCAACATGCTGAAATAAATAAACCATTCCACATAGAGTCGCAAAACAGTAAAACCAAACTTATCCTGATAGAGATTCATTCTAGCCAAGGCCGAGACAGCTACTACTCCTACTTGCAAAATGAGAAAAATTTTCAAAAATTTGAGAAAAATTACACTGCCATGGTGGACAGCTGAACGATAAAAAACAATCAACATCGCCCCTGCCAATCCAATCACCAAAGTCAGTTGGAAAAATCCGTTCCGAGCATAATCAGCAAACCTTATACCATTCATAATCACAAATTCTTGAGAACCAAACAGATAATTGATCTGAATGATGACAAAAATGAGAAATAGAACATTTATCAACAGTAAGATAGTAGTAGAAATAATACTATCAATCAATCTTAAAAACGTTCATTTTTTTATCACCGAGAATATAACTAGGGTCAACCAAAACATAAAAAAATCCGCCAATAAATAAAGTCAAAACAAAAGTACGGAATATTCTCCAAACAAATTCTAGGGTGATATTAAAATCAAAAATATTATGGACCCACTCCGCAAATACAGCATCAGCTGAAGCAAATAGCTCGCCAAAAATAAGTAAAATCGGAGCAGATATCACCATGGCAATAGCAATATTTTTATACAGTCTATCATGCTTGCTTTCCTTAGAGGTAAACAGATCTCTAAAAATCTGAAACCACTTGACAATTGGCTGATCAAACTTGCTGACCAAAGGAATCTTGGCAAAAGAAAATAAAAACTTATGAGGATTTTTGATAGTAATAGTGACTGAAAATAAAAAAAGTAGTAAAGCTACCAAGTATGGCAGATAATTAGTCACGAGATCATTATTAAAAAATACCACATCAAGAGCCAATACCAAGATAGGTAAAGCAAACCACAAAGCCCATTTCTGATGAAGTTGTTTAGTCAACTCAGCTAGGGCAATAAATCCAATCAAATATAGCGAAACAAACAGAAAAAAACCAAATCCGTAATGAACCTTGTAAAGAAAGAAATCATAAAATACAGCAATAGCCAAGGCTAGACCGAGGTAAGCGAGGCGCCAATGCCTCGTGGTAGATGGGGATGTTTGAAATTTCATATATGTTTATCTAAAATATTTTATAGCAACATAGACGACCAAGCTAATCAGGACAAAATAAAACCAGGTGGCTTTGAATAATTCTACTAAAAAATTTGGCTGATTCATAAGTGAATAATTTTTAATTTGAAATTTTTAATTTGAAAACAATTTTTAATTTCTTAATGTTTCAATTTTAAGTTAGTTTGAAAATTGTAAATTTAGTCATTGTAAATTGTTTTCAAATTGAAAATTGTAAATTACAAATTGTAAATTATCACTGTCTATTGTTTAAAAATTTCAAATTATAAATTATTCAATTACTCCTCCTCCAAAACAAACCCCATCTTTATAAAATACCGCAAACTGTCCCGGCGTTACGGCTCTTTGATTTTTTTCAAATTCAACAAAAACTTTCGACTTTAAAGACTTTGTGACTTTAGACTTCTGTAACTCCTGTCTGTGGCGTAGTCTTACTTCACATTGTAAAGGAAAAATGGGAGGATGTCCACTGATCCAATTAACATCTCCAACCATAATTTCCTTTTTCCAAAGTAGCGGATCATCCTCATGTCCAACCACTAGTTCGTTGGCATCAAATCTTTTGTCTACAACGTACAAGGGCTTGCTGTCATTATCGACTTTCGACTTTATAGACTTTTGACTTCCAACCCCAACATGTCTCTGTCCAATCGTATAAAAAGCCAATCCATCATGCTGACCCAAAACTACGCCATCAAAAGTGACGATGTTACCAGGTGTAGGCCTGATTTTATTCTGCAAAAATTCTTTCATATCCACCTCACCGACAAAACAAATTCCCATGCTTTCATCCTTATTGGCGGTCGGTAAATCAAATTTCTTGGCCAACTCACGAACTTCTATCTTGGTATATTCACCAAGAGGGAACAGCGTATACGAAAGCTGTGCTTGATTTAATTGATGAAGAAAATATGTTTGATCTTTGTTTGTGTCTTTTGCTATTTTCAATTCATAACTTTCGACTTTCGATTTTCGACTTTCGACTTTCGCATAATGCCCCGTTGCGATATAATCAAACCCCATTTCTCGTACCTTATCCAACCACACTCCAAACTTCACAAATTTATTACACATCACATCGGGATTGGGAGTCCTGCCCTTCTCATATTCTTGATACATGTAGTCTAATACCAATTCCTTATATTCCTTAGCAAAATCTAATTTCAAAAGTGGAATACTTAATTTTGCCGCTACTCGCAAAGCATCTCTGTAGTCTGCTGTATAACATGATCCAAAACCTTCTTTGTTGGCATCGTAATTAATAATAAAAGCACCAGTTACATCATAACCAACTTCGACGAGCAGGGCTGCAACCACAGAAGAGTCTACGCCTCCTGACATGGCTACTAGAATTTTCTCTTTCTTCTCTAGCATATAGGGCTACTATAGCTAATCTTAGCCAAAAAATCAAGTACTAAAAAATAAGCTGAAAAGCTTGTAAATTATTTTTAGTACTTATTTTTTGTTCAAAGCAGCCTTAATAAAATCACGAAACAGCGGATGAGGCTTCATCGGACGTGACTTGAATTCTGGATGAAATTGCACACCGACAAAAAATGGGTGATCTCTCAATTCGACAATTTCTACTAAATCAGATTCTGGATTCAGGCCAACAATTTGTAGTCCAGCGTCGTCCACTTCTTTGCGATAATCATTATTGAATTCATAGCGATGGCGATGACGCTCGGAAATCAAATCCACGCCGTAGGCTTTATGGACTTTAGTATCTTTACGAAGAGCACAATCATATGCTCCGAGACGCATTGTACCACCATATCTGGCTTCAGAAACATTTTTGGCTTGTTTTGGATTGATATGGATCACTGGCTCGGAAGTATTTGGATCCATCTCTACTGTGTTGGCTTTTTTCTTTCCAAGGACATTACGGACAAATTCAATCGAGGCGAGTTGCATACCGTAGCATAACCCAAAGTATGGAATCTTATTGACACGGGCAAACTGAATGGCTTTGATAATACCCTCTACACCACGTGTACCAAATCCACCAGGCACTAAGATACCATCATATTTTTTTAAATTTTTTATTTTAGCTGGGCTCTTTTCAAATTCTTCACTATCTACCCAATCTAAAATTGGTTTGGCACCTTGATGCCATGAAGCGTGCTTCAATGATTCAATAACAGAAATATATGAGTCAGCCAGAGTAAAATTGCCAGTCCCAAAATACTTACCAATAACAGCAATATGTACTTCTTTTTTGGCATTTTCAATTTTGTGAACAAAAGATCTCCACGCTGTCAAATCTGTTTTTTTCGTTCTCATCCTGAGGGCTTTCAAAATCTTATTGCCGATTTGTTGGTCTTCCATCTTCACAGGAATTTCATAAATAGAAGAAACATCTGGAGCAGAGATACAGTTTTCTTTTGAAACACCACAAAAAGTGGCCAATTTTTCTCGACGGGGCTTATCTAATGACATTTGTCCTCGAGCCACAATGACGTCAGCTTGCAATCCCGCTTGGTTTAAAACACGAGAAGCATGCTGGGTAGGCTTGGTCTTCATCTCTCCTAGGTGTGCTGGTACTGGCAGATAGCTAACCAAAACAATCGCTACACTATCTGGGCTTTGGAGCTTCATCATGCGGGCTGCCTCAAGAAAGAGAATATTCTCGTATTCCCCTATTGTACCACCAATCTCTATCAAAGTGATCTCAGCGTCATACTTGGTAGCAGCCTTTTTTATTCTCAAAATAATTTCTTCTGGGATATGTGGAACTACTTGAACACATTTGCCTTTGTACTTCATGGTTCTTTCATTTTCAATTACTTTCAAATACACCCGGCCAGTGGTCATATAATTTTCTGAGCTAAGACTCATATCTAGAAAACGCTCATAATTGCCCATGTCCTGATCGGTCTCATCTCCATCGTCAGTCACAAACACCTCACCATGCTCAATTGGATTCATGGTTCCAGCATCGACATTGACATAAGGATCAATCTTAAGAGCGGTGACCTTGAAACCTTTGGCTTCAAAAATTGCACCAAGGCTAGCCGATGTGACACCCTTACCAACTCCAGACAACACTCCACCAACAATGAAAATGAATTTTGGTTTTTTGACTTTTGGCATAAACAATTAAAATAATGATACACTGACTATGTGCGAAATTATATCACGAATTTATAAATTAAAAAACCCTCCGAAGTAGGAGGGGTGCTATTTTGGAGAAACGATAATTCGTAAGTCTGCTTCTAAACCATGATCAAATCCAAATCGTAATCTAACTTCGTGTTCACCAACTTCTTTGATTGGCTTATCTAATCTAACTTGTTTTGGGTCAAGCTCAACGCCGAGCTGCTCTTTGATCGCTTTGGATATTTTAGCTTGGCTCACGGCAGCATAGAGACCACCATCTTCATTGGCACGCTCTTCTACTTCAATCTCTGCACCATCAATTCTACCAGCTTTCTTTTGAAAAATTTTTAATTCTTTTTCAGCGTTCTTGGTATTTCTTTCTTTTTCTTGTTTCATCTGAGCTATGACCTGATCAGTAGCAACCACAGCCAACTTTTTTTTAAACAAAAAATTACGAGCAAACCCTTCGGTTACTTCTTTTATTTCATCCTCATAACCTGTCCCTTGGACGTCCTTTAAAAGTAGTACTTTCATATATATAGTTATTGTAGCATATAGCTTGAAAAATTGGCAAGAGTAATGTAAGATAGACCAAGTAAGATAATAAACAAACTAAGCAATATGCCTAAAAGCATAGAAAAAAGCTTAATATTACAAACAATCAAAAATCAGTGAAATCCAATATTAAATCAGTAAGATCAATGTTTTTATGAAATCAGGTTTTGTTGTCCTAGTTGGGCGCTCTAATGTGGGAAAATCCACACTTTTGAATACCCTGGTCGGCACTAAAATTGCAGCCACTTCTTTTCGTGCCCAGATGACCAGAAATATCATTCATGGAGTTCTGAATCATGAGGATGGGCAGGCGGTATTCATCGATACACCTGGAATCTTCAAGGATAGACGCAGTCCTTTGACAGCCAAACTGACCAATAGAGTCAAGGATGCTCTCCAAGATATTGATCTGATTATATATGTTGTAGATCCAACCAGAGAAATTGGTGATGAAGAGCGAGCCATGTACGGGATGATTCGTCATCTGGATATTCCGAAGATTCTTGTAATCAACAAAAGTGATTTGCCAGAAGAGGAAAGAAAGCACCAAGCCAGCTATGTGGCCTGGGGCCAGGACTTCGAGGCAGTCTATCCACTATCTGCTCTCAAGGGCAGCCATGTCGATCCACTAAAGCAAAAGGTAATTAGTCTTCTGCCAGAAGGTGGACTGATGTACGAAAACAATCAGCTGACCAATCTGACCAATGACTTTTGGATAGCTGAACTTATTCGTGAGAAAACTTATTCTGTTCTTGATAAAGAAGTTCCCTACTCACTGACTGTGGAAGTAGATAATATCAAAGAAAAGAAAGACATGTTTGTAATAGAGGCACGAATTCTGACCAATCAGGAAAGATACAAGAAAATAATTATTGGAAAGGGTGGGCAGAAGATCAAAGAGATTGGGCAGATGGCCAGGAGAGAGCTAGAGCAGTCTCTCAATAAGAAAGTTTTTTTGAAATTGGAAGTGGATGTGGATGAACATTGGGTGGAGAGGGTTTGATTTTTGGAATATAAAATTTATAATTCACAGACCTAACAACCTAAACACCTAACACTATGCTCAACCTCACCCGCCCACTAGTATTTTTTGACCTCGAAACCACTGGCGTCGATGTCTACCGTGACCGCATTGTTCAGATCGGAGCCATCAAAGTCATGCCAGACGGCACTAAGACAGAACACGAATGGATCATCAATCCCAGCATGTCCATCCCCAAAGGAGCTAGTGATGTCCACGGCATTACCGACGACATGGTGGTGAACAAGCCCAAGCTAGGAGACATTGCAACTGAACTTGCTGAACTCTTCACAGATACCGATCTAGGAGGCTACAACGTCAAAAACTTCGATATCCCTATGCTGGCTGAAGAATTCAACCGTATTGGACTTAATCTCGACACAGAGACCATCAAGATAGTAGACGTCATGACAATTTTCATGAGAAAAGAACAACGTACCCTATCAGCAGCTTATAAAAAATATTGTGGCAAAGAACTGGTCGATGCTCACGACGCCATGGCAGACATCAAAGCTTCGATGGAAGTGCTAGATGGTCAATTTGCTCACTACAACGATCTTCCCTACTCCCCAGCAGAACTTCATGAGTTTTGTTTTCCTGCTGATCCAGATGCTTATGATGTCGAAGGTAAACTCCGCTTTGTAGACGGCGAGTTGGCCATCAACTTCGGTAAAAACAAAGGTCAAACACTCCAAAATCTTGCTGGTAATGATCCAGGATATTTGGAGTGGATCTTAAATGGTAGTTTTTCGGATAAAGTTAAGGAAGCAATTAAAGATGTCATAAGATAATAAATATGTACAAAATTATGAACAATATGCCTGCAGATAGGTAGGAAAATTGCGAAATGCGTCCTGAAGGCAATAAGAAATGTCGAAAGGCAGGCTCAGTACTCACATCACATTATACGCCACAGCCTTTCGGCGGTAATCCTAACAAAAAAATCACTAGTTAAATAGTGATTTTTATTTCTCGTATATTCGTACAATTCGTAATCCATATGTTACTTAATCTCTATACTTCCACCTCTCCCATGCCACCAATATCGGACTGGCCAAAAAGATAGAAGAGTAAGTACCAATGAATATGCCGACTATGAGAGAAAGAGCAAAATATTTTACACTGTCTCCACCATAAAAGAATAGAGTAGCCAAAACCAAGATAGTCGTCATAGAAGTATTGAGAGAGCGAGTCAAAGTTTCGTTCACACCATTATTAACAAGCTCTTCAAAATTGTTATAACCATGTTTAATCAAATTCTCACGAATACGATCAAAAACTACAATAGTATCATTGACCGAGTAGCCAAGAATAGTTAGAAGAGCAACGACAAATGAAATATTAACCTCTACCCCATAAAAATGTCCCAACAGAACAAAGATCCCCATGGTAATAGTAACATCATGCACCAAAGCAATAATCGCAGCTAGCCCAAACTTCCAAGACTTGACAGGCTTCGATACCTTACGGAAAGCATAAGCAACATAGATAATAATAGCAAAAACAACCAAGAGACCAATCTGCCAAGCACGAGAACGAAGTTGAGAGCTAATTGATGAACCAATAGTTTCAATACGCTTTTCAGTCATGCGTGCTTCTATATCAATTTTATTTACTTCAATAGTTACAGTGCCACTATTGTCATCTACGACAGCACTCACTTCTTGAGGTTGTGTGTCTTCTGCAGTATCAATAGTGTCTGTCACTTCTGTTGAGCTAGCATACAATTCATTACGCAAATTATCTAGGATAGCCTGATGCTCTTCCTCAGAGATAAAACGCATCTTCAAAATCATACCATCCTCATCTACTGGCTGAACACTGAGATTACCGAGATCCAGTGGCGCTAAGACATTTTGAACTTCGTCAATAGTTGGTCTTGTGTCTGAAAAAGAAACTTCCAATAGAGACCCCCCAGTAAAATCAATACCTGGTTTCAAACCGATAGCAATAAGCAAAATCACACTGGCAACAAACAAGACGGAAGAAATGACAAAAGATATTTTTCTATTTTGGATTATTTTAATCATAAAATTATTTGTTTTTCGTTCCTAAAAATAGCCAGGCTGCTTTATTATCCTTAAACCAAGGTACTATAAAACGCAATATGATACGAGTAACGGTTACAGCAGTAAAAAGACTTACCAAGACACCAAGTGCAAGAGTAATGGCAAAACCTTTTACAAAACTCGATCCAAAAAATAACAAGAGGGCACAAGTAATCAAAGTAGAAACATTACCGTCCTTGATGGATGACCAAGCACGTAAAAATCCTTCTTCCACAGCAGTACGCAAGCTCTTTCCTTCACGAAGTTCTTCTTTGAGACGTTCAAAAATAAGTACATTTGCATCAACTGCCATACCAACAGACAAAATAAGACCAGCGATGCCAGCCAAAGTAAGCGTCACACCTACCCATTTGAAGATTGCCAGAGTCAAAACAGCATACAGACTCAAAGTTAAGACAGAAATCAAACCAGGGAGACGATAATACAAAATCATGAAAATCATCACAAGAATAAGGCCAACAACACCGGCATAAAGACTTTGTTTGAGAGAAACAGCCCCTAAAGTAGCCCCGACACTCTGTTGGGAAACTAGTTCAATTGGGACTGGTAGTGCACCAGCATTGAGACGTTGTGACAATAGTCTGGCTTCAGCTAAATCAAAATTGCCAGTAATCACAGCCCTTCCATCGCCAATGGCTTGTTGGACAACAGGAATACTAATTGGCGTACCATCAAGAAAGATAGCCACAGGCTTGCCTACGTTTCTCTCGGTAATGTCCTTAAACAAATCTTTTCCTTCACTATCAAATTGAAGAGCAACTTGAATAGCACCTGTCCGAGAATCCGTTGTTACTTCAGCTCTTCCTAATTGGCCACCAGATAGGCTGGTATTCATCCACTTGTCTTGAGATGGTAATATATCTTTAGCTGTTTGATTGGCAATGAAAATACGCCATATTTCATATTGTTTGGCAGTCTTTTCTGATTTTTTGTAAATTACATGATAACCAAATTCACTCTCTATTGGCCCGATGATACTGCCCACTTCTGCTCCAAAAACGGCATCTTCAAAGGCAGGTAGTGACGTAGAGCCACGTGGAAAACTTCCCAAATCACCACCATTTTCTTTAGTAGTTGGATCGTCAGAATTCTCACGAACAAGAGTTTCAAAATTTGAAGAATTTGCTTGATTATAAAGACTTTGAGCCTTAAGAAAAGCTTCATCTTTATTCATTTCAGAACTACAGTTTTTAGCACCAAGATAACAAATCAATATATGGCTAGCAGAAACTTCTAGGTCGCCATCCTTCTCACTGCCACGCTTTAAAATATTGAAGCCATCTTCTGTCTCCACCAGAGTTTTGGATATTTCGCCTTCGCTAGCTGTACTAGCCCAATCATAAATCTCCGAATAAATAATGTGTTCACTCAGGTAACCTAGATATCCACCATTATTTTTGCTCTGTTCATCTTCTGATTTTTCTTTGGCAGCCTGTTCGAAATCAGTGCCATTTTTTACATCAGTCAAAATTTCGTTAGCCCTTTTTTGGGCATCCACATTGTACTCATCAATTTGTGCTTGTTCTTCCGCAGTCAAATTGCGTGGTGGAATATTATTTTGTTCTTTAAATTCCAAAATTGGAGTCTCACCAATCATGGAAATGGCATTTTTTACATCAGTAACACCAGGAAGCTCAACAATCACACGATAAATCTCTCCTACTTTTGAAGTTTGGACATTTGGTTCACCTACGCCAATTCCGTTGACTCGACGCTCAATCACATCTCGCACACCTTCAACAGCCGAACTCCTCTCATCTGAAACAATCGCAGTAGTATCAGCTTCATAAATCAGATGTGCACCACCTTGTAAGTCCAGACCAAGTGAAAAACCTTTTTCAGGAACAGTAGGAATTCCCAATGCCACAGCATTGTTTATTTTACTTATTCCACGATTGAGATAAACTGGCATATCATAGCCAAGTGTAATCAAAAAAAGCACAAAAATTCCAACAATTCCCCATCTGATTTTTGCACGCAATTGTTTTCTGGTTTTATTTGAAGCCATAGTTTAATTTTATCAGAATTATCTACGAAAAACGCTCAACTATGAAATAAAAAAGCGTCACTCACAGTGGTCGCTATTTTACAATATTTGCCTTTTTTAGTCAATGTTTATTTATGCACATGAACATTAGTGGTGGCAAAGGTTTTGCAAGGTACAAAGGCCATTATACTCTTTCTTCTTCCTTTCTCCAAAAGCAGACTTCGCCTGTTTAGTATCCAACCGAAATTATTTGCCATGACAATGTTTATACTTCTTTGGAGTTCCGTCTTCTTTGCTGGCTCCGCAAGGGCATGCATCATTCCGACCCACTTTCTTACCATCTTCTTTGCGATCTTTTTTCTGGATATAACTACCTTGTTCACTCATGTCTTTTTTGGCACCTTCGAGAGTCATCTTGTCAGTCGCCATAATGGTTGGGGCAAGCTGAAGGCCGATATTAATCTTGAAAAAAGTATAGACTACTTCTTTTTGGATATCAGACAAGAGAGCATTAAACAGATGAAAAGTTTCGCGTTTGTATTCTACTAGGGGATCACGTTGTCCATAACCCTGCAGTCCTATACCTTGACGAACATGAGTAATATTTTCTAGATGTTCTACCCAAAGAGTATCATTGGCACGAAGCAATAGACTCTTTTCCACACTACGCATGACCTGCTTTGCACCTTCTTCGTCATTGACACTTTCTTTTATTTTTTCTGCCGTCTTATCATATTCTATTTTGGCTTTATCAAGGAGTATATTGACGATTTTATCTCGAATCTCCACATCTTCCAACTTGCTGTCCCCATTTTTACCAGCATGAAGAAGCGCTTCTCGCTCTTCTTGAGAAAAAGGCATGATAGTTTTCATTGTTTCATAAACTTCTTTTAAATCCCAATCTTCACGATCAGTTTCTGGATTGGTATGGTACGAGACTACAAATTCGATCTCTTGTTCAATCATGTCAAGAATCATTTCTTTAAGAGAAGAAAATTTTCTTTCTTCTTTAGGGTTCTCTTCGTCCTGATCCTCAACTTCAACAACCTCTGGAGCATTTTCTTCTGGCACTATAGAGTTTTCAGCCAGTTCTAGAATTTGTCTTCTTTTGCTATAAATCACTGTTCTGTGTCTATTCAAAACATCATCATATTCAAGAACATGTTTACGAATATCAAAGTGATGTCCTTCTACTTTTTTCTGAGCATTTTCAAGCATTTTAGTAATCATCTTTTGTTCAATCGGCATGTCTTCTGGTACTTTCAATTTGGTCATGACATTTTTCAATCTGTCTCCAGCAAATATACGCATCAAGTCGTCTTCAGTAGAAACAAAAAATTGGGTCTCTCCCGGATCACCCTGACGAGCACTTCGTCCCCGAAGCTGATTGTCAATCCGACGAGATTCATGTCTTTCTGTACCAAGAACAAACAAACCACCAGCCGATAAAACTTTTTCTTCATCTTCTTTGGTAGCCGGAGAACCACCAAGCTTAATATCCACTCCACGTCCAGCCATATTGGTAGCAAGCGTCACTGCCCCCGGCCGTCCAGCTTGAGCAATTATTTCTCCTTCTCGTTCATGATTTTTGGCATTGAGGACTTCGTGTTCAATACCTTGAGAAGTAAGATAATCACTGAGTTCTTCATTTTTTTCAACTGAAATAGTACCAATGAGCATAGGCTGACCTTTGGCTCGACATTCTTTGATCTTTTCAACAATTGATTTGTGTTTACCACGCGTGTTGATATATATACGATCAGGTCGGTCAACACGAGCATCAGGCTTATTGGTCGGTACAACAATAACATCAGTTTGATAAATTTTGAAAAATTCTTCTTCTTCTGTCTTGGCCGTACCAGTCATACCAGACATCTTCTTATACATACGGAATAAATTTTGAAAAGTAATCGTGGAGAGAGTTTGACTTTCACGTTGGATCTCTACACCTTCCTTGGCCTCAATTGCTTGGTGCAAACCTTCAGAATAACGACGTCCAGGCATCTTGCGTCCAGTAAACTCGTCAATAATAATTACTTCACCATTATCTACCAAATAATCTTTGTCGCATTTAAAAAGTACTTCTGCTTTCAAAGCTTGTTCGATGTGATGAACTGTTCGTATGCCGGCTTCCACATAAATATTTTCCACTCCAAGCCAATTTTCAAATTTTTTGATACCATCCTCTGTCAAAGTGGCACTACGTAACTTTTCATCGACATTGTAATCTTCATTTTCCGTAAGCTGTGTCACTAGCTTGGCAAATTGATAATATTGTTCGGTGGCTTTTTCGGCAGGAGAAGAAATAATCAATGGAGTCCGAGCTTCATCAATGAGAATCGAATCAACTTCATCGATGATACAATAATGCATTTCATTTCCTGGACGCATGACCATGTCTTCAATAGATTGAACCATATTGTCACGCAAATAATCAAAACCAAATTCATTATTGGTACCATAGACAATGTCACAATGATAGGCCTCTTTACGACTGGCTGGCCGAAGATACTGATCTTCAACATGGAAGCTACCCGTTTCATCGCGGTTTTTGTCTAACTCGCTTCCTTCTGACTTGTCTACAATCAACAAACTACGGTCAACAGACTTTCTGTCATCAACGTCTGTAGACTGTAAACTGTCGTCTGTAGCCCTATTGTTAGTGCCACTATCATAGATATATGTAACACGCTGGTTTTGTATCACACCGACACTCAGTCCCAAAAAATCATAAATCTGTGCCATCCAGACAGCATCACGTTTGGCTAAATAATCATTGACCGTGACAACATGAGCTCCTTTGCCAGACAAAGCATTGAGAAAAACTGGCAATGTAGCAGTGAGGGTCTTACCTTCGCCAGTCCTCATCTCCGCAATATTACCTTGATGCAAAATAATTCCACCAAGCAGTTGGACATCATAATGACGCATTTTCATAGTTCTGACTGCTGTCTCGCGTACTGTAGCAAAGGCTTCTGGCAAAATATCATCTAAAATCTCACCTTTGGTCAAACGCTCCCTAAATTCTGGAGTTTTGGCTTTCAATTCATCATTGGATAATTTTTCAAAATCAGAAGCTAACCCATTAATTTTATCAACAATCGGTTGGAGTTTTTTCAATTTTTTGACATTTTGGTCACCCGCTATTTTGGTATACCAGGACATATTTTTAGGTATTTAGGTTACTAGGTGTTTAGTTTATAGGTATTTTGTAATAAAAAGCTCTCAAAAAAAAATTTATGATCTATTGACTATTGACTTACATATAAAGTTTGTAAAACTATAACAGTTTTGACTTGATTTGTCTAGTAAACTGCAAAAAATGTAAAAAATGTATATGTAAGTGAACTGTAAAAAAACCACCTCAATATCACCAAGGTGGTCTTATTTTGATTTTTCATTACATCTCTTGAGAATGATACTACTCTAACAATAGAGTAAATGATTACTAAACAAAACTAAACAAAACTAAACAACGCCAACAATAAATTATTTCTCAAAATTAATCAACGCAGAGTTTATTTTTTGTGTTAGATTATTTTCAAATTTATTTAATTCATCTTTAAAATGTAAATAAACTCCTATCAGTTCAGCAGCATTTTTCTTTCCATCCAAATAACCACCATAATTTTCTGCTAAACGAAGAGCACTTTCATCTAGTTTATCAGTAGCAAGGGCAGATTCGACTTTAAAGTCTGATGGTATAACCATATTATTGTTTTTAACAAAATCACTTTTTTCTTGTGTTAATTTCTTAAATAAATCATTGTCACGACCATCTTCTAACATAATAATCAAATTATTTTCTAGTATATCCCAACCTTTTTTTAATTGGTCAAATTTCTCTTTCAAAGAATTATAAGAATTTCTCAATTCTTCAACTGTACCTACATCTTTATCAAAAAAATTATTTAATTTTGTTGCCAAGTCAAGAGCTGAATCTTTTAGATCATTTATAATCAAAATTCTTTCAAATAAAATCCTATTATCACGAGCATCTTCTGCACCAGTCTGACCTGCCAAACCTTCTTTTGTGGTTGATTCATCTTCTATCATATTTTTCTAAAATTAAAAATTATTCTTGATAACATTTTTGATCTCTCAAAACCTTTTTATCCTTATCTCTCATCTTGCCTTTTAATTTTTCTAATTCTACTTTCATGTGATCCTTGACCTTATCAATTGCCTTATAAAGGTCTTCAGCTTCCTTGACCATACGGATCATCTTGCCGGGTACGTACAAATTCAACTCAGCATAATATACCTTACCTTTCTGGTGATGATGAGAATGCATACCAACATCAACTTCTGCTTTTTGAATATTGTCAAAATATTTCTCCAGCCCTCCAATCTTTTCTTCTACATATTCCTTGATGGCATCGGTCATGTCGACGCCTGTGGCCTGGGTGATGATCAGCATATATTTATAAATTATGATTCTTAGATTTAAGGTTCATGGTTTATAGTTCGTGATTCATGGATATTTGTTGTTGATAAATCAACTAAGTAAAACCATGAACTCCAAACTAAGAACCTTGAACTACAAATATTTCCTCCTCCAACTTTACTCCAAATTTATTATACACCTTTTCCTTTACTTCTTCAACTAGGAATAAAACATCGCTAGCCTTTGCATCACCCAAATTTACTATAAAATTTCCATGCTCTTCGCTAACCATTGCCCCTCCTTTTTTTGCACCTTTCATATCGACCAATTCAACGAGCCTGCCAATCGGCACTTTATTGTATTTTTCCATTGTTTCCAATATTTTTTTGTCATCTGTTAATTTTTTTATCCGCTCTTGTTCGCTCTTGTCAACCAAATAATTTTTAAAAACACAACCAGCTGATCCATAGCCTTTTGGCTGAGTACAGACACGATAATTTAGATTTTTCAAAGCTTTTGCCATCATTTCTTTTTTGGAAGTCTCATCTACTTTTTTCAATTTCAACCAAACTTTCAAAATCACACCACCATTATGTTTAAAAACACTATCACGATAACCAAACTGGCATTCTTCATTGTTGAATTCAGTTACCTCTCCGTCTTGATAAACTTGCACTTTCATAACAAAATCTTTTATCTCAATTCCCATACATCCGGCGTTACCCCGCACAGCACCCCCAACGCTCCCTGGAATTCCCACAGCCCATTCTAGGCCTTGCAAATTGGCTGCTATACTTTCTTGTGCAATTTTTACTAATGATAACCCGGCGTCTACTTCCAATAAATCTTGATAAACCACGAACTCCGAACTATGAACCCAAATAACCACTCCTTCAAACCCTTCATCACTAAACAAAATGTTACTTCCACCACCAAGAATAAAACGGCCAATGCCTTCATCGTCAAGATATTTCAAAAGTCCTGCCAACTTTTCATTGTTATCAACAGATATAAAAAAAACAGCCTCTCCTCCAATTTTGAAAGTGGTATGTTTTGACAAAGGTTCATTTAGTTTTACTTTGCCAAATTCTTGCAATTTTTTGTAGATTTTGCGGTTCATAGTTATCAACTAATTTTTTATTTTTCTAACAATACCTTTGTACGCATCCACCTCCACCATATCACCATTTTTCAATTCTTTCAAAACGCTTTTCGCTCCAACAATACAAGGAAGCTTCATCTCTCGACTGACAATGGCGGCGTGAGAAAGTATCCCGCCCTCTTCTGTCACCACTGCTCCAGCACGCTTCATAAGTGGAATATAGTCTGGACTAGTCATGAGACAAATTAAAATATCTCCTTCATTAAAAAGAGCAGAAGAAATATTGTCGGGATGAATAATCCTGGCTATGCCAGTAGATTGTCCAGGACTTCCTACTATACCAGTCAATCCGCCGTCCCTTGCCATAGTTTTGATTGGTAGCCAAAAATCTTTATGTAGTCTGCCAAGCACTCTGTTCCAATCAATAAACCATGTACCATGATCAGTGGATTTGACTGTCTCAAAATATCCACAAAGATAATCATTGACAAAATAAGAGGAAAACTTATTTTTAATTTTTTTTTGTTTTTCTTTATCTTTCACTAATAAAAAATAAATAATTTCTTCAACATGTCTCTCAGCACTGTCATTTACTGGATATGTTTCTAAAGTTTTATTTTCAAAATTATAACAAAAACGCACTGGCTTGACTGTGCTATGAAAGCCTTGGGTAAGCTCGTTGTGACCACCAGCAACCATTTCACCAATCACACCATGTTCGTTGACAACAAAAATTGTCGACCAGATATGATCGCTTGGATGTGGTACAAAATCTGCTTGGTAACGAACTGGATCAATCCCTTGTTCTGGTAGCCACTGGCTGACAACGTCATTGATACTCATCCCACGCATCCGTAATTTTGGTAGACCTTCTTGTTTGGGTATCAGCCGAAGAGCACAGACCTCATGACCACGCTTGTCTAAAAAAGTGTCAAAATCTATCGAAGAATTGACAATATCTATCACTTCAAAACTGGTTGGCTTGTCAAAAGGAAAAGAAATTATCTCTGACAACTCTCCCATTCTCTTGCGCTTCCAATTGTCTTCCTGCCGAAATATTTCTGTGTCTGTATGCTCAATATCGTCAAACCACTCTGATAAAGAAATTTGTTTTTTGTAGAGATCGGCGAGGTTCATAATTTTTTTATTACGCCTTGATCAGCGTCTACTTCCACAGTATCGCCATCCTGAAAAAATTTTGTTGCCCCGTGAGTACCGACAATACACGGTATCCCAAATTCACGGGCACTAATAGCCGCATGAGAAGTAATACCACCTTCGTCTGTCACAATAGCAGAAGATTTTTCCAAAATTGGTATCATGACAGGCGATGTCATTGTAGTAACAAGTATACTACCTCTTTCAAATGATTGGAGATCCAAAACAAATTGGCTGAGATCGTCTACCAAAACAACTTTTACTTTGCCTCGAACAATGCCCTTGTTGGCAATATCTCCTCTAACAAAATCAGAGGAATCTACGGATAAATCTTTTATACCAACACATTTATTTTTCCTCTCTACTGCATCTTTTCCTACAAAAAAATGGACAATATTATCATAATAATGTAAAACAAAACATTTTTTTCTTTTTGCAATATCGCT
>PFPK01000016.1:38027-39374 GCA_002793015.1 Candidatus Magasanikbacteria bacterium CG_4_10_14_0_2_um_filter_37_12
TTCACCAGAATCAAAAAACTTAAATATATCACTAAAAAGGTAAGTTTTTATAAAATCGTCAAAAGATATATTCATTCTATTCTGAATTTCTAAAATCAAATTGAGACAAGCATATTCACCGCCACTCCACACATGCTTTAACCTATACCTATCGAGACCAGAATGTTGTAATATAGTCGAGTATTTCTGTAGATCCGAATTGTCTAAATATGTGTAAATTTTTTCTTGTTGTCTGCGAACATCTGATAAACTTGCCAAAATAATTTTAGTTTCAGACTCTGTTTTTTTGTTTAATTTTTGTTCTTCTGATTTTCTCTCTCTGAGGTACTCAAGGACGACATCTTGTTTATAGGTATTGAAAAACAATGCTGGATAGCTATGTGAATAAGCAATAAAATCTATTTCAGAAAAATCTGGATTTTCAACAATTTTTAAAAAGTCTAATCTCTCTTTCATGGTTTGGTCCATCTCTGTTGGTGTGCTTAATGTGACGAAGTAATCATCAACTACAGACGCATCATCAATTTTACTAAGTAAAATATCTTTTATTTTTTTAACAATATAAGCCGTACCTTGTGGTGTGGAAGTAGCATAATAATGAAATGTTTTTCTGATAAAACTGTGATAACTTTTGAACAAGTCCGCAAGTTCTTTGTTGGATAATATCCTTAAATCCGATGTTTGGATCTTCTGGGCAAAAAGAAAAAAATTGCGGATATGCGAATCAATATTTTGAAATAAATTTTTTGCATAGATATTACTATCATACGAAATACCATTTTTTTCAATTTCGACAATGGAATCTTCTGGCATATAATGTGAGAATATGCCATTTTCGGAGACAAACATCGTCTCACTAACTCCGGAATTTATTGGTTCCACTTTATCATTTAGGGCGACTGTTACTTGTTCCATCATAGCCTCTGTGATCATTGCAGACTGGCGTTGACCCCACATAAATTTAAACTTTTTTGACACGGCATCTTCCAAAATATTTTTCTTCAACGTCGTGATCGGCCGACTTTGGGTAATATAAAATTTTCCATTAGCAAAAGCCCATTCAATATCGCAAGGAAATCCATAATGCTTTTCAATCTTGATACACAACTCAGAGAGTTCAATAATTTGTTTACCGGTCAATTTTTGTTTTTCTCCTTCCTCTCCCATATTAATCCACTCGTTCGCATTTGCTGTCTGTTCGTTGTTCGTTGTTCGTTGTAATTTCCTATTTTGATTACCAATATTAATATCCAAGATAGACATATCACTTTTGGAGACAACATAGGAGTCAGGAGTAATCTGTCCAGACACTATGGCTTCACCAAGTCCAAATCCAGCTTCAATAAT
>PFPK01000033.1 GCA_002793015.1 Candidatus Magasanikbacteria bacterium CG_4_10_14_0_2_um_filter_37_12
AAAAAATCCACCCCCGCGAAAATCAAAAGAGCAAGGAACATTTTTCTTTTTGGGGTTGCCGAGTGAAGCGAGGCGGTGGCGGGGCGATTGTCCGAGCGTACGATTTAGTTTCAAGCCACCACGCGCTCCGCGCGTGCGACATTATTACCTCACTTTGTTTTGAAAATAGGTTCTAACTTGGTACAATAAATACACCCAGACAACAAATGATAATTAACTTCTATTGACTGTACAATAAAGACCTCCTCGTATAGGAGGTTTTGTGTTACAATTATATAGTAATAATTTATAAATATGCCTCCAAAAACTTTTTTAGAAACATTCCAAAAGCCATCTGTCAAAATACTTTTGTTATCCAATCTTGTTGTCATTGTCATGGCAGTCTACCAACATTGGTCACTGCCAACACTTTTTTGGTCATATTGGGTACAAAGTGTGATTATTGGGCTATTTCAATTTTATAAGATTTTGGATCTTAAGAATTTTTCGACTGAGGGATTTAAGATAAATGGACGTTCTGTGGAACCGACAGAAAAAAATAAAAAACAAACGGCCTATTTCTTTTTATTTCATTATGGTTTTTTTCATTTTGCCTATGCGATATTTTTGGTTGGTATGAGTGGGGTTGTTGCTTGGGATACAGTAGAAATTGCTGGTGCGGTATTTCTTATCAATCATATTATTTCTTATCGAACCAACAAGGCAACGGATAGTTCTAGAGTACCCAATATTGGAAAGATAATGTTTTTTCCATATTGGCGTATTATTCCAATGCATTTGAGTATTATATTTATTTTACCTTTTGCAGACAGCATTCCAGCTCTGGTGTTTTTTTTAGTTCTCAAGACTACTGCTGACACAATGATGCATGTGATAGAACATGAGCTGGCCAATGTGGTTGTCAATTAATTTTGGTATATTTTTTTCTCCTCACACAGGAGGTTTTGTGTTAGAATAATCAAGATAAAAGACAAAATACACATAACAATAGACAATTTATTTGTATTCTATTGCCTATATTGTATATTGATGTTATATGGATTTAGCAACTTCTGTATCACAACTCAACCGTGTAGGAAAAGTACTTGAGAAAAAGTTAAACTATCTTGGAATTGAGACAGTAGATGATTTGCTAAATTATTATCCTTTTCGCTATGAAGATTTTAGCGAAATTTGTGATATTGCAAATTTGCAAGAGGGGACTGAAGTGACGGTGAGAGCCAAAATTGAACTTATTGCCAATAAGCGTAGCCCACGGAAACGAAAGATTATAACGGAAGCAATTGTGAATGATGGGACGGATAGTCTGCGGATTGTTTGGTTTGGTCAACCATTTATTACCAAAATTTTGGCAGTGAGGGATGAAGTATTTTTTTCTGGTAAGGTAAAAAACGATATGTTTGGCATGCAGATGGTTGGACCAGCTTATGAAAAGGCAACAAACAATACCACCCACACTGCTCGTATTGTGCCGATTTATTCACTGACATCGGGGATAACACAAAAACAAATTAGATTTTTGATGAGTCAGGTTATTGATTTGAGTAGAGATATAAAAGATTGGTTACCAGAAAATATTCGAGATCAAGTGGATGTAATGGAATTACCAGAAGCGATGAAAGCGATTCATTTCCCAGAATCAAATGATGAACTTAGACATGCGGAACGAAGATTGAAATTTGATGAATTATTCCTTCTCCAACTTCGAGCAGAAATGATTAGACAATCTATCAAAAGATCTACAGCTCCAAAAATTAAATTTGATGAAAAGAAGATAAAAAAATTTGTTAGAGGCCTTCCTTTCGAATTAACTAAGGATCAAAAAATTTCGGCCTGGGAAATTATCCAAGATATGGAAAAGGATGAGCCAATGAACAGATTGTTGGAAGGTGATGTTGGTTCTGGTAAGACAGTCGTGTCTGCCATGGCTCTTTATGATTGTGTTTTGAGTGGGTATCAGGGGGTACTAATGGCACCGACAGAAATACTTGCTTTTCAGCACTTCCAGTCTTTAGGGGCGTTATTGCCAGATTTGGAAATAATACTTCTCACAGGGTCGAAGATAGAAGATAGAAGATTGAGGATTATAGCCAAGTCAAAAAATCGAAGAAGAGATGAGGCCATTTCTTTTATTAAAAATGGTGAAGTAAATATTATTATCGGCACACATTCCTTGTTGACAGATGACGTCTTATTCAAGGATCTTGGTTTGCTGGTTGTGGATGAACAGCATCGCTTTGGGGTGAAGCAACGTAAGAAGATTTTGGAAAAATCTGGTAATAAAAAAACAACGCCTCATTTTCTGTCCATGACAGCCACACCAATTCCGCGATCCTTTGCTCTCACTGTCTATGGTGATCTCGATTTATCAATTATTCGGGAGATGCCGGCAGGTCGTAAAGCCGTGAAAACTAGGTTGGTAGATCCACATAATCGAGAGAAAGCGTATGGGTTTATTCTGGAACAGGTGAAATGTGGGAGGCAGGTGTTTGTGGTGTGTTCGTTGATTCAAGAAAAGGAGAAGGCTACGGACTACGGACTACGGACTAGGGTGATTGTGGACAAAAAATCCGTTCTCGTAGAGTATGAAAAACTTTCTAAGTACATTTTTCCAGATTTGAAGGTTGATTTTTTACATGGAAAACTCAAGCCAGAAGAAAAAAATGAGACCATGGCCAAATTTAAAAACGGCGAAATAGATATTTTGGTTTCCACTTCAGTTGTGGAGGTTGGGGTGGATATTCCAAACGCTAGCGTGATGATGATCGAGGGGGCAGAAAATTTTGGGCTTGCACAGCTTCATCAGTTTCGTGGGCGTGTTGGTAGAAGCGAACACCAGTCATATTGCTTTCTTTTTACAGATAGCGACAGCAAGAGTGTACAAGAGCGACTGACTTATTTTGAAAAAAATAATAGTGGTTTTGATGTGGCAGAATATGATCTGGAGATACGTGGACCCGGAGAAGTCTATGGTACGAATCAGAGCGGTATGGAGCAATTACGACTGGCCACGATGCATGATAGAGATTTAATTAAGATAGGGAGAGATGTTGCAAGAGGAATTGATTTTGATAAATATGTTGGATTAAAAAAGAAAGTCGAAGAATGGGAGCTTAATATTCATTTGGAGTAATTTATTGACTGCTTATATTTAAGTTGGTAAGATTAATACCGTATTTGATATTATATAACCTATGCAAAGAGAAAACAGATTTGTAGAAACGGGACCAATACATGAACATGAAGGAACACACGAAGTTGCCCGTGTTTTTATTTTGCGTTCAAATAGTGTTTGCGATGTTAGAGCTGAATTGGAAAAAAAAATGTCAGATGGCCAGTCTTTTGAGGCTGCACTCAATGATTTTCAATTTACCCATGTAATTTTGGCAGAAAAAAATGCGGATAGCACCGAGACTGCTGGTCAATTGGTACCTGTTGGTGGCGTAAAAAAAAAGACAGACAGAACAGTTGAGGGTACGGCACGTCGTGAATTGTTAGAAGAAACTCATTTGCGATCTGCTGATGTCGAATATTTGGGAGATATGAATTATGAATTTCAACATACCACAAAAGGCACTTTAGATATTCATGCTAATTTTTTTGTTTCTCATGTTTTACCTCTTGACAGTCCTTACTCACAAGATCCACAAGAAGACAAGATGAATTTTTTTAGAGCACTTGACCATCACGAAATGGCACGTTTATGGGGAGACGGTTGCTGGCTACAAGAAGGAGATGACACAGGCCTGCTATTGTTTGATAGTCTCTTGACAGATGGAACAAGAAAAAGAATGAAAACTCAGCCAGTTGATTTTAAGTCATCTGTTTCTTTGGAAGAGCAAGCTAATGTATGGAAGATTATGGGGAAACTTGGCGAACACATGAGAGCCAAAGAACTTGAAAAAAAGAAATATATTTTATATTTAATGAGTCAGAAATTATGTGACACACTGGTATATAATGAATTTTCTCAACGTGTAACTGAAACTACCAGCTATTCTAAAATAGAGCAATTATTTAATGAATTTGTGAATGAACATAGTTGTGAGGAAGGTTTTGGGGATGCTTTTTTTAGTTCTTTAGAATTTAGTAATTATGATGAGGAACTGATGCAGGCTGGTCGTTCTAGAACAGAGGCAGTATTACGTGTCATCTATACTTTACTTGAATTGCACGAAAAACGTGATTCATATATTACTCTAGCCACAACCCATCCTGAATTGAAAGGTCTTTTTTCTTCATTAGAAATGTTTGCAACCCAAAGTAAAATCTTACCGAATGTTGTGGAAGGGGTGGAGAGTAGCGAATCATTTTATGATTTTGGCCATATTGACCAGAAAGACAAAAAAGAAGTTGAACGAATTTTTTGTGACAGCTTTGGTATCAATAATCCTGGAGTCATTCTAAATAGAATAACTTGTTTTTTGGATGAGATGGTATCACAGGGTGTGGATCCAGCTATAGGCGATGAATTTCATCCTATTCACATGAAAGAACTGGAAGAGATAAAAAACGCTAGTATATATGAGCTATTGCAATATGCTGGGGTGACATCAAAGGCCAAAGAACAAATGGAACAGCGTGGTTTTTATGGTAAAAACGCCCGTGAATTGGTATTTGAGGCGAGACGAAAATTGGCTCTTATGTTTATAATGCAGGAGGTGGATGAGTACTATACACAGGTGGTGGAGGCAGGTAATGGCCCAATAGCAAAATTGTGGCAAAATATTATGAGTGCACCGCTGGTATATGTATCATTGCAGAGCATTGAAGCAGATGGAGAATTAAGTGATATTAAGACTCTAATTGGTGATAAAGGGGGAGGCGGATCGCAAGAAACTTGGCTTAGAAAATTGGATGTCGATGGAATGTCCACACTAGCACAGGTGGATACTAGGTTAAAAGATTTGTATTCCTTATACAGAAAGATGATTATTAGAGGTTATGCTAGCCCACACCAAATTCAAGATATGTATGCCAGATCGGTTGTTTTTGCCCCCAGAAATAATGAAGAGAAACAGATGATGCAATCTAGGAAAAAGAGGCGATTGTCTTTATGTAGTTTTGATGATAAAGGACAGGTATGTTTTGACGACAGTGAAGTTGAGGATAGTCCAGTAGTTTTTGGTTTAATTGATGGTTTGCTTAAACAAGCAAAAAAAGGTGAAGAAATTTATATTTTTGATTTCAAACCCACTCCTGCGGTCAACGATAATTTCAAAGGCGATAGCCCTGGTAGTTCTCCTGATATGCGTTTTGCAAAATTCTATGTGAAGCATGTTGATAAAGAGGGCGTGGAGAGATTTGAAGAGGTACAAGTATTTACTCCTACGATAGATAAGAGCGCTTTCTATTGGGAGAAAAAGAAAAAAATGGATGATGAACGGTATGCCCTTAGTCGCTTATTGCAAACAAGAGGGTTGCGTTCGTTTATTGAACTTTTGTGGCCGTATAATATTTATGGTGATGTGGTGAGAAAAATGCATAAGAAACAATCTTAATTAAAAAACCAGGTTTGATTAACCTGTTTTTTTTGTTGTAACAATCTTATTTATCTTAAGTTTTTGTAATCAACTCTTCAATATTTTTCACTTGCATTATTAGTATATTTTTTACAGTCGGGACATTTTTATTTTTGGCTGTAATAATTTTTTTCATCCCAAGCCCAGCACTTTCTTTAATTCTTTTTTCTATTTGAGAAACACTGCGTACTTCACCGCCAAGACCTACCTCACCAAACACGACCAAATTTTTACCACCTGCTTTATCTTTGAAACTACTGGCAATGGCGAGACACACTGCCAAGTCAGCCGCAGGTTCACTAGCTTTCATACCACCAACGACATTGACATGAATATCATACTGCCCAAGGTCAAGTTTGGCACGTTTTTGTAACACAGCAACTAGGACATGTAAACGATTTAGATCAAAGCCACTCGCTTTTCTAACTGGATACCCAAAACTAGTTTTGTTGACGAGTGCTTGAATTTCTACGAGCAGGGGACGGGTGCCTTCCATAAGGCATGTAACAATACTACCTGGAATATCTTCCCCACGCTCTTCAAGAAAAGCAGCCGACGGATTTAGTACCCCTTCAAGCCCATGTCGTTTCATTTCAAAAATTCCTACTTCATCTGTAGATCCAAAGCGATTTTTTACTGCTCGCAAGATTCTATATGAGTGGTATCTGTCTCCCTCAAGATATAGGACAGTATCGACTAGATGCTCAAGTGTCTTTGGTCCTGCGACAGTGCCATCTTTGGTGACATGTCCGATGAGTACAATCGGTACACCAGAAGATTTGGACACTTCGAGAAGAGTGACAGTGCAGGCTCTGATTTGGGATACACTTCCAGCTTCACCAGTGGCATCACTATTCCACATAGTTTGCATGGAGTCGACAATGCAGAGTGCTGGCTTTGTTTTTCGTATTGTTGAGGAGATGACATCGATGTTCGTTTCATTGGAGAGAGAAATTGATGAATTGATGAATTGATGAATTGATGAATTGTTTTTGTTTTCTTTATTATACAGACGATCGGCACGTAATTTAATTTGTTCGATAGATTCTTCACCGGAAAAGTAGAGAGTGTCTTTTACACTCATCGCAAGTTGAAGTGAAAGGGTAGATTTGCCAATGCCTGGTTCGCCACCGAGCAAGATTAAACTACCAGGTACAATACCACCACCGAGTACGCGATCTAATTCTGATATATTGGTTATGGTGCGAACAATGTTTTTTCCTCCTATGTCTGCAAGTTTTTGTATTTTGGCGACACCATGATTGTCGGATTCTGTTTTCGACTTTCGACTTTCGACTTTCGACTCATCTACCGTTCCCCATTTGCCACATTCAAGGCAGCGTCCAGCCCATTTACCAAACTGTGCTCCGCAATGTGAACAAGCAAAAATTTTATTATCTTTACTACTCATAATCATTGGTATATCTATTTACAAGATTTTTCAAAACAACTAGTTGTCCTACTATCTTCAAGAGGACTATTGGGGTATTCAAAATGCCAGACTTCTGTTTTTAATCTTTTCCAACCAACCTTGTACATAATTTCTGCTAGTAATCTGTTGAATTTTAAATACTCATCATTATTTTGTATATTACTATTGTCTGGAGAACTTGGTCCCGTCTCCAGTTTTCCATCTATTATTGTGGCGCCTGTTAGTTGGATGTCTATAGATGATCCTGTGCCATGTTTTGAGCCGCCTGGCCAAGCTATTAGTTTAGAATCCATAACTCCTCTGGAGAGTTTATCACAGGCAAGGTATATCTGTCTTTCGAGGGTTCGAAATCCACTCATAACAGTAATTTCTAACCCCTGACTCGCAGCGAGCTGGCCTGCTTTTTTTAGAGGATTAATAAGTGATGGTAGCACTCTTGTTTTAGTTTCTAAGACTTTGACTCCTTTGATATTTTGTTTTTTTATTTCATCTACTAATATTACACTTTCTTTTACGTCAGGTATGTGTGCTAGTCTATATTCACTCCATTTTGCTTTGTTGTCACAAATTGGCTTGCAACTTTCTGGAGTTGTACATAGTCTAGAAGATTCTTTTTTATTTAGTTCATCTCCTGGTTCGATATATTCACTCTCTAGAGTATATCCTAGAGATACTGCTGTGTATGTTGCTACTCTTAAGTTTTTAAATTTTACTAATTCAGGATTGATGACATACATGATGGTGTAAGATCCGACTGCCAGCAATAGGCCCATGATGGCGTTGAGTAGTCCTTTTTTTGCTTCACTAATTTTCTCACTATTTCCACCAGATATAATTATTTCGAATCCTGCATTGATAATCATGACTACAGCGATAATGCTCATAATGGCTACTCCATATTTGTAAATAGCCGCGAGGTATTCTCCTAGATAAGGAACAGAGATAAATTCATTACCATATTTATCTGCTTGGTAGTAGAGATTTTCTTGGGTAAAATTAAGACCCGGGATATTTATTTTGGGCTGTGGTTTCAGTGTAATCATATCAATCTCGCTCACTACTCCTCCGATTGATTCTTTACCTGCCTGCATCAAAGTGCCGTTACCCCCGCAGAGATCGTTTGTGACATGATCAGGAAAACAATATGTCAGTACTGCCTTATGACCCGGTATATTTAATTTTATAACTCTCGCTTTTTCCGGGGCAGCATATTTTGTAGCAGTCATGGCATTATTTAATTCTTGACCATTACCATACATAAATACATATCCGGAGTTGGCTCTTTTTATTGTATTTACGCACCAAGCATCTCCTGGTATTTTGTCATCTCCGTAACAAGCGTCAAAGAAAAGAGAGGCCTTCACTTCATATCCTAATTTTGTAACTTGATTGACAAATTGTCCACCGGCACTATGCCCGGACACTATTAGAGATGATTGAGAAATGTCCAGATTTAATTTATCTTTTATAATCTTATTTGCTTCGTTCATGAAACAATCTACTTCGGATTTTTTTAATTGTTGTACTTTTGATCCAGAATTTACATTTTGTGGTACCAGTATCACAGCATTTGTTCCATTGTCTTTTAACACTTTGGCACTTTTACATAATTTGTATTCTGAGCATAGAGATTGTGGTGTATGATCCCACCAGCCCAAACCATGAAAATATATATACACAGCATCTACTTTTTTGTTTATATCATCTGGCACAATTATTCCTCTTTTTGACAAAAAATAATCATGTTCACCTAGAAACAAGTGTTTTTTTGACCAAGTGTTGTTGGATGTATCACTTGCTGGCTTAGTCCAATCAAAACTGGCCGGGATGAGTGAGTCAGCGTTGGCACATGAAGATGTGTATTCATGTAGAGTTGCTCCATCGATTTTTATACTTTTATCAATATTTAAAGCTTCAGCTGGTGTGTAAAAAAATAATAAACAAAACAATATGCTGGTGGCAATTATTATTTTTTTATATGGGAACGTTATTATTTTATTCATAGATTAACACACTTTATTTTATTGATTGCAGACTTTTATTGATTAGTGGACAGACAGTCTTGTTCTCTTCAGAGATATTTCTATCCACTCCGACGCTGATAGCCAAGGCCATTACTTTTTTGGCAGTATTGTCACCTTCTGTCGAGATGACTGTAGCATTTCTTTTGATAGGTTTTGAATCTGCATATTTACCACCATCATATATAGTCCAGAAATTATAAGAAGCCTCTTTGGCTTTGTCGACATCGCATGTGTGTTCCAATATCTTTTCTAAAGCTCTTTGCCCATTGTGGTGGCCAATATACATAAAATAGATGGCCGAAGTAGAATCAATGGTAGGGCATTGTTTTTGGATTTTAATAATTGATGAACGGAGCATTGAAGCACCTACCATAGTACTAACTTCTGGGTTAGTAAGATTTTTGCAAGCTGTTTCATAATCTACGTCATATTGTGGTCTGTTGAGAGATGTCTTACAAAATTTTTCTTTTGTTTGGAATAGGCCAGTAAACCCAGTCTTATTGATCACACCAGGATTCAACTTGGATTCGTAGAAGGATATAATTTTTAAAATTTGCCAATCTACTCCAACACAAGGGGCATATTTTTGGAAAATTTCATCGTAGGATGTATCAGCAAACTTTTTTGGTGTGCCAGTACTGACTGGTGTTTTGTCATCACCTTTGTCGTATGCTTCAAGAGGTTGGCCAGTAATACTAAGTATCTTTAAGTTTTTGAATTTTACTAAATTTGGATTGATAGTGTAGAGTAGTGTATATGATCCAACTACGAGTATTAGACCAGTAATGGCATTCACTAGTACTTTTTTTGCTTCAGATATTTTTTCACTATTTCCTCCAGAGATGACCCAAGTGAATCCAGAATTGATAATCATGACAACGGCGATGATACTCATAATGGCTACACCATATCTGTAGATGGTAGCTAAATATTCGCCAAGATAGGGGATGAGAATAAAGACATTACCATCTTCGTCTGCTCTAGACGTGAGTTTGTCTGCATCAGAAAAATCAAGTCCTGGAATATTTATTTTTGGTTGAGGTTTTTGTAAAATTAATTCTATATCTCCAAAAATTGATAAATCTTTGACAGTGATAACAGAGCCTTCAGTTATTGGAAGGTCTGGGACATTTATGGTCGCATCATAGGCCAGCCTCATGATTAGTTGGTGTAGTAACTGGTGTCCGTCGGAGTTCATATGCAGACCATCGCCACTGTTATAGATAGTCTGTAGTCCTTGAGCTCCATCATTTATGTACGGATAAATATCTACAAATACATCCACTCCGTATGGTTTTGTACTTAGCCAGTCAGAATTTTCTTTGAGATTATTACCCCACAGTTTCGTCCATGTTTTATAATTGGCAAATGGTTGGGCACCAGTTACTATCACTCTAATTCCTTCTAGCTCGGCTGGCTGGAGAATTTGTTTGAAGCTTTCTTTTGATTTTTCCAAAGATGAGGCTGAACCAAGGGAGTTCAGACCAGAGTAGATAATTAATTCGTTGTATCCTTTTCCTTTAACATTATCGTTGAATTGTTGCAAAAACCAATCATGTCCAGAGCCACTTTTGACAAAACAAGTAAAGGTGTAGTCTGGCAGAGACTTTCTTAATCTCTGTACAAAACCCCAACTTTTACCACATCCGGCCACATAGGTAGATGAGCCAATAACAGCCACCTTTTTTCCATCCTCTGTCTTAGCCAAACTTGGTTGAGGAGATAAAAAAGAAATAATAAAAAATAGACATAATGTCATAAAAATACATTGATTTATTCTGTTTTTTATCACTAATTTCTTCATAGTTGGAGTATCGTTTCCCAGCCCTCAACATAGGCGGGTGGGGTGACTTGTTCATTATTTATAAATACGGCTGGTACAGACTGTATATTTAGTAGGATGGCAAGTTGTTTGTTTCTCTCTACATAATCATCTGGGCCTGACGTGGCAAGACACTCTTCTAGCATGACAGTGTCTAGCTCAATGTCTGTTACTATGGCAGATAGTGTCTCTGGAGATAGATTGTCGGTATTATCAAATGCTAGATTTTTGAATTCTTCAAATTTATTTTGTTGATTAGCACAATAAGCATAGCGCTGGGCTGGCTCGCTAGAGACAGGGAAGGTTTTTACAGATAGTCCTTTCCAGATAATTTTTATTCGTCCTGGATATCTGGTTCGGAGAGCATCAAGAAGTACCATCTGGTTTTTACAACCTTGGCAGGCGAAATCTTCAAAAACTACTACAGTCTTACCAGCTGTTACTTCTCCGATTACAGGATCATCTGGAAAAATCGGGATCAGTTCCAATTCAGGTTTTATCTGTTCCTGCGTTATATTTGGTTTTTTAAAAATCAGATTGTATTGAGCTAAACGGATCCAAAATATAATGACAATCAAAAGAACAGCAGGAGCGAAGATTAATAAAATATGTTTTGTTTTAATCATATTTATAATTCTACATTAAATAATCCAACCTGACTTTTGTCAGTAAAATATATTTTTTTACCGCTTTTGTCCAAAAATAAAGTATCGATCGTATGAGGTACATCCATAATAATTTCTTTTTTTAGACCAGTCTGAGTATCAATTTTGTACAGTTTATCAGGGATGCTATTGGTAAGTTCAGGTACAAATCCGGAGCCATTTGGCAAGCTGGTCGGTACACCACAATATATGAAACGGTCATCGGCAAAAGTACACTTGTCGGCCCAAGTGTTGACATTGAGTAGTTTCCTGCCTGTGCCAATACTGTCGCCTTGGGCATTGACAATCCATAGTTCTGGTTGGAAATTACTTCTTGAACTGTAGACACTGTGCAGTAATTTGTCTCCAGATGGGGACCATTCAGTTTTTAAATCTCTTCCTTCCACGATGATTGATTTGAAATTCTCTCCGTTTAGACCTACAAGCAAAACTTCTTGTCTATCATTGCCTAAAATTTCTCCGGTTCTTGATAGAGCTACCACTTGCTTGTTTGGTGACCAATCCATAATCACTTTGTAAGCATTGGTTCCCATAGCTTCTATCGCAGTGGCATTGTTACCATCTGGATCAGAAGTCACCAGCCAACGATTTTCTGGCGAAAAGCCCATACTTTTGGAGGCAATCTTGTCTCCAGTGTTGGAAAAAGTAAATTCTTGCCAGTGTTGTGGTAGAGTGACTTGTTTTTTTGTATCAAAATTATAATAAATATTTGATCCATCTGGGTATTCAATAATTGATTCATTTTTTGTGGGGGACCATGTTGCGTTTTGAACTTCATAAAAAACTTGGTCGCTAAGAGGTTTTACTACACCGTCATCCATTAGTCTGTAAAATTTGCCATCTTCCTGATTATAAAATTTGGCTACGCCAACTGAATCTTTTTGTGGGCTGATAACTGTAGCATCCACAAGTAGGTTTACATTGGTATCTTCTTCTACTACGTTTATATTTTCTTCAAAATTTGTCTCTGTACCAGGCACTGTTCCGACAGTGGGGAGAGTTACTGCCCCGCCTTCTCCTTGTTCTATCACACCAGATCCTTCTCCTGAAGCTGGAAATTGTCCTGCTTCACCAGATGGAGAAGTGCCCGTGCCTATATCTACAGTCTTTGTTGCAAAAAAGATTCTATAAAGTAGATACCCAAGAAGTATTGTAATAATGAGGAAGCCTACGATGAGAGCGATGCGTTTTTTGTCCATATTGATTATTTTGTTAAGATTTCTTTTGAGCTGTTTTTGATTTTTTTAATAGTTTTTTTCGCTTTTTTTCTAGTAATTCTATTTTTTTTTCTATTTTTTTAATTGCTTTTTTTAAATCCCG
>PFPK01000046.1 GCA_002793015.1 Candidatus Magasanikbacteria bacterium CG_4_10_14_0_2_um_filter_37_12
GATTCCGATGTCAGCTTGAGCAAGTGCTGGAGCGTCATTGATTCCATCCCCTACCATAGCGATAATCCTTCCTTTTTCAGCTTGTTGAAGTTTTTTTATGTGCTCCGCCTTATCGCCTGGTAATACCTCTGCAATGATTATGTCAATATCAAGCTCTTTCCCAATGGCTTCAGCCGTAGACTTGTTGTCTCCTGTCATCATCGCCACTTGGATACCCATCTTATGAAGCACATCAATAGCTTCTTTTGAAGATGTCTTGATTGTATCAGCAAGAGCAAAAACAGCCACATGATTTCCTCCTATAGCCATATAGATCGTTGTTTTTCCATGAGATATAAGCTCGGTTGCCTTTGTGGCAAGTGCAATGTTAAGGACAATGCCTTCTTCATCCATGAGTCGTTTATTTCCCAGAAGAATATTTTTTTGTTCAATACTGCCGGACACGCCACGCCCCTCCACTGCTTTGAAATCATTGACTGACAATACTGGCTTTCTACCTAAAGTCTCTTCTGCAAATACAGCAATTGCACCTGAAAGTGGGTGTTCTGACAAATGTTCGAGTGCATACGCTTGGGCCAAAATATTTTCTTTGTCTTCATTTTCTAATGGCACAAACTCAGTAACTTCTGGTGTTCCATTTGTTAGTGTTCCAGTTTTGTCGAATACAATCGTATGAATACTATGTGCCTTTTCAAGTGCTTCTGCATCCTTTATCAAGATTCCTTTGCTCGCTGCCTTTCCTGTTCCGACCATGATGGCTGTTGGTGTAGCCAGCCCAAGGGCACAAGGACAAGCAATAATGAGAATAGTCGTGGCAATATAGACTGCCAGCTGTAGTGCACTAGTATCCCCTGGTATCAACCCCAGACTAGGCGCAACAAAAAACCAAAACAAGGCTAAAACAATAGCAATGGAAATGACAATTGGTACAAATACTCCAGATATCTTGTCTGCTAATTTTTGAATTGGGGCAGTTGTACCTTGTGCTTCTTCTACCATCTTGATAATTTGAGAGAGCATCGTTTCACTGCCAACATGTTCAGCTTTAAACTGGAATGTACTGGTTTTGTTGATTGTAGCACCAATAACCTTGCCCCCTACTTTTTTTTCTACAGGAATTGACTCGCCTGTGACCATGGATTCATCAATGGTACTGGCTCCAGAAGTAATCTGTCCGTCCACGGGAATTTTTTCTCCTGGACGAACGACAATGGTATCACCTTTTCGTACATCACTTACGGCAATCTTCACTTCTTCACCATTTCTTATTACTGTGGCCTCTTTTGCCTGAAGTCGAAAGAGAGCCTTTACAGCATCGCTAGTCTTGGCTTTTGCTCGTGCTTCAAGTAAGCGCCCTAGCAGAATGAAAAATACAATGAAAACCGATGCTTCAAAAAATCCATCACTGGCTACATCACCAAACAGGTGCGGAGCAAACGTTACTAGAGTCGAGAATAGCCACGCCGTCGTGGTGCCAAGAGCAATCAGTGTGTCCATATTTGCGTTTCTTACTTTCAAAGCGTGCCAGGTACTGATAAAAAACTGTTTTCCTCCAATAAACAAAATTGGTGTTGTAAGTAAAAATTGTAAAAATTGCAAAACTTGAATTTTGTATATGCTTCCAGTAAATGTGATAAAACCAAATAGTGGATTCATCATCTCATTGGCAACAGATGGGCGAAAAGCCATAGAAATCATCAAGATAAGGAAAGGAATTGCTCCAAGCCCTACCAATGTTACTGTCTTTTTCAACTTCTGATATTCTTCTTTTTTGAGAGCTGACGCATGGCTCTTGTGATCCATGTTTGGTCCATTCATCTCATGTATTTTTTGAGCTTCTGACGGTGAGGCAAGCACTGTGCCTGAATCTCCAGCAATCAACTTGTACCCCCCAGCACTCTGAACAGCCTCACCTATTTTGGCAATAGTCACTTGTGATTCATCATACTCAACAGTCATAATTTCGCTGGCATAATTTACATTGACTAATTCTACACCGCTCAATTTGTTGACCATTTTTTCAATTAATTTTTTGCAGGATGCACAGTGCATGCCGACAATTGGATATTGTTCTTTTTTCATAAATCAAAAAATTTATATTATGGCACTAATCATATTTTTTAGTTTTTCTTCTACTTCTCGAGCCATTTTAACAAGTTTGTCATTTTTTACCATGTTCATAGCCACACTAGGTTGTATTGCTGACACAACAACATGCCCATCTACCCCATATAAAATAACATTACATGGTAGTAATAAACCAATTTCTTTTTCTGCTTTCAACGCTTCGTATGCAAAAGACGGATTACATACCCCAAGAATAAAATAGTTTTCAAAATCAACACCGAGCTTTTTCTTGAGTGTTGCTCGAACATCTATTTCAGTAAGGATGCCAAACCCTTCTTTTGTGAGTGCGTCTTTTGTTTTTTCAATTGCCTCTTTAAAAGAACAAACAATTGTAGTTCTCATTCCATAGTTCATAAAATATAATATAAAATATAAATAGAGCGTCTGTTGTTATATAAAAAACAGACGCCGAATATATACTTTACTTTATGTAATTATTCTTTGTGACAGTCTGTTCTTTTTTTAAAACAACACCCCACTAATATCCAAAGGCCAACTCCTACATATCCACAAATATACGTCTGGAACAATCCTGAAATAAAACTCTGTATATTCATTCCAGAAAAACCAACGTAACTAAGTCGAAACATCTGCAGATGCATTGTTTGTTCTACTGGATGTACAAAATACCATACAAAACAGACAATAAAAAGAAGTGATAAGAATAATCCGATGCTGTTTCCACATCGCCAAAATCCACATTCTGGTTTATGCATACATATCACCTCCTTTCAAAGTAGGCTATTTTATACATAGTATACACTATATGTATGTGTTAGCAACTCATCTTGTGCCAAAAATACCTGAAAAAATTACTCTTTTTCAGGTATAATTACTTTGTTTGTCTTCAAATCATTATATGTAACTTTACCGAGAGCTTCGTTTTTTCTGAATACAAACGTACCATCTTGTTCCTTTGTACCAACCTGAGACCAGATATTACTTATGGTAGCATATTCGTCCACCTCACTTGAAAGTATTATTGTAGGGACACTAGTGATAGTGTATCTAGCAAGCAATTCCTGCCCTTCCTCGCTTTGGATATCAAGAAGTGTCTCAGAATTAACAGCCACACCGAATTGTGCCAATATTGAACGCTGTACTTGACGTACATCATAACATTCAGTACAGCTAGCATCCGCAAGATAAATCACGTCCACAAGACCAAGTATTTTATTATCTTCCATATTTAAATATGGCGGAATTTTGTCTTCCCACACAAGTGTATTCTCGTCAACAACTTTAGAACTTTCTTGCAAAACTTTTTTGACAGATGATTTAATCGTGTCGTCACTTAAAAACAACATGGCTGGGAGATGTTCAAACTTATATTTTTTTATTAGTGACTGGCCTTCTTCACTTTCTGCAGATACTGTTCTGGTATCCAACAAGTCGACGTTTTGTTTTTCAACAAAGGATTTTTCTATATCCATTGCTCCACACAACGGACATTCTTCCGGAACGACAACAAGCAATGTCCCCTCTTGTGGCTTTGTAATACTAATTGCTTCATCAAGTTTTCCACTCATGCGAAATGTAAACAATCCCATGACAAGAAAATTTAGAATGAAAATTATTCCCAGTATCAAAAGAAGAGTTTCCGTTGGATTCTTCGTTCCTGGTAATGAAATATATTTTTGCTTTGTCTCTCCATCATCACAACATCCTTCATCTTTTTTTTCTAGATCTTCTTTGAGATCTTGATTATGCTCTTTTTTGGAATTTGTTAACATAAAATAATATTATTACAAAAAATAAATTTATGAGAATATTTAGCACCCCCCTACCATTTGAGGAGCACTGCCATCGTCTGTAAAGCTGACTGCCGTAGGACTTGCTCCGAGTCCGATTTGTGCTTCTTCCAGTTTACTACTCATTTGTGCTAACACCACTGTCTGATATGACAGTGCAATAATGACAACGACGAGAATAATTGAAAGTGATTTTTGAGATATCATACTATTTATAATACTTACTTAGTTAAATTATTTGTCATTAATTATTTAACATCCACCAACCATACCAGGTGCTGTCGTTTCAGGTGTAAATCCAGATGATGATGCTTGTTTTTTTAGATCCGTAAGTTCTGCATCTGTTAGATTCATGGTGAGATACTTGATATCTGGAAGAAAATCAGATTTTTCACCAGCAAGTGCACTCGCCATACGTTGTTGCATTTGTATTGGGAAGTACAATCCTTTTTGTCGCATCAGCTCATAGGCAATCTCTGCGTTTGTCATGTTAGGATAATTTTTGATGAGATACGCAGCTGTTCCACGCATCGCAATCGAATGAGCGCAAGCACATGTTGGAGATCCGTCTTCACGAACCAATGTTTTTACACCACAACAAAATTCACACGTCACATACGGCTCAGTACCTATGGCAATATATCGCTCCATCTCTTCGTCAGTGAGCTGAATTGGCTTTGATCCTTGCTGTGGTGCCATAACGCCAAGTTTTGCGATAGACACATTGATCGCATTCATATTCGACATATCAAGTCCAAGTTCTGATCCATAAAATGGCAATTCTCTTGGTGTCACAAGTGCCACAACATCCTTTGCAAAATCTCCTGTCATCAATACTCCCCCACTCATCGTTGATCCTGTTATGGCGTGACCTATACCAATGATCATAGATTGATTAAGAAGAAAAAGAAAAATAATAAGAGTTATTGTGAGATGATTAAATACATAATGCGACATACTTTTTTGTCCGTCTTCTTTGGGAGCAAACTTCTTCCATAGTAGTGTTATGCCAACGAGTAAAAGCAAGACTGAGAGAAGGCGAAGTCCCCAAAAATATGGTGATATAGCCATGACGGTTGCTGACAATCCGAACCATCCCAAGAAAAATATCGGACACACTGGACAGAGTAATGTAAAAAGCGCAAGAATTCCTGATCCTCCCCCAACAGTACATGTTGTGGCTGTGTGTTGTCTTACGATGTGATAGAGCGCTGTACCAAATCCAAATAGGATTGCGAATACTACAACAAATACAATATCCAATGTTGTCCGTTCTGTTAAAAACGAAATTTGGTACCCTACAATAGGAAGTGCCCACATGCCGTACAGAAATGTTTCTAAAAGAAGTGCTATCGCTGTTGTTCCAGCAAACCAGTACCAGAACGAATCATACGACAGGAGTCTCTGAATTTTGTTCATAGACAATACATATAATTATGATGCATCTGCGATGGCGCAGCACATTTTTTGTAATTGAGTCAATCTTTTTGCATACAATTATTTCTTTTTTGTATACATCCATACGGCACCGATACCTCCCAACACCAGAATCCACCCAAACAATGTTTGAACAGAAATCTGAGATTGCCAGAAACTTTGTTTTATATTTTGTGGTTGTACCGTTGCAGGAATATTTTTATTTTCTGCGCGTAAATTTATAGATCTCATCATACCTCCAATCACTTTTGGTAATATACTACCTTCCAATGCTCCTTTCTGGTCATCATTACAATAAAAACGTTGTGCCATAATACTGTGCATACGCACCAGATTATCTGAACCATCTCCGCCCATCATAACATCCATAATCTCATGTTCACCACCCGGATGGATTTGTTCCATGTAGTAGTCACCGAGATGATCGAGCTGTTCTGTTGTGAGCTGGTCACATGGTGTTTGTTCTTCGATAATATTCTCAGCCTCTGAAAAAAGTCCTCCCTCTGTATGTGCAAATGCAGTGACAGGGAAGAATATTACAAAGGTAAGGAACATTAAAAAAAATTTATTCATATATTTTAGTTATTAAACAATAATATTTTTATGATATTATCTACCAATCACGGCAACAGGCAATGATCTGCTCAACAAGTTTGTGTATCTTTGGATTCCTTCGTGTCAAATAAATACTCCCAAATAACAGCCAAATAATAACGACAAAAGTACTCGCAAAAATCGCTTTTTCTGTCCAAGTAAGCACAACATACACCAAGAACGTCCCCGTCAAAATATAAGGAAGTCGAAAGAGATGAAATCGTTCATCAAGCCGTTTTTCAAGCAAATAATACATTCCGATGATACTCTGCCCCATTAATAATGCAATAACTAACTCATCTTTGTAATACCCAAACAAGGATAGTACAAGTAGTAACACCCATGTACCACTCACAGCACTACATATTACACAAAATTTCCATGTCGTAATACGTTTTACTGCCAGCCCAATGACAAATAGTGTGGTGATTGAAACAAGGGCAATCGTGATGTCATTCATAGGCCAAATTGGATAACAAGTGATACAAGCACAAGCAAAGTAAGGGTAATCACAATGCCTTGGTAGGGAATGATTTTGCCGTTCTGTCGTTTTTTTATCCATGAACTAATATATGGTGATACCAACATAATGACAGCTCCGATAATACTTCCCATCAAAAAATTATGGATCAAGTATGTTCTGTTGAAGATATTTCCGTATGGGCCAAACCAATAAATATTGATAGACATATACTCACTTACTAGCGGAAGCATTGGTACGACAGTAGAAACGACAACCAAAATAGTAATAATCGTTGACTGATATAGGATTACCTGCTTCCATTTTTTTGCCAGTCGCGCCATCCACAAGCCAAGGGCGAGTGCAAAGGCTCCGATAAATACGCCAACTGCCATGGTACTTACTCCTAAATATGTCGCCCCAACAGCAAGTGTGCCAGCACCGATCGTACACAAAGGGCAATGTGCTTTTGCAACTGTTGGGATAAACAATAGGAGGCCACTGAGAAGTATTATAATCTGTTTTTTCATAAAGAATACGTTAGAGGAACATAAACGATACTGTTCCACCATCTCTATCAAAACTATAGACGTTAAAAGCTGATCGCTTTGTACCTGGCATACCTGGAGATCCGACAGGCATACCCGCCATACCAATACCTTTGACATCTGAGTGTAAAGCAAGAAGTTGTTGTATTGCTTCAACAGGCACATGCCCTTCGACTACATATTCTTCATCCCCGACAACAGTCGTGTGACAACTTGACTGATCCATTGGCACACCATATTTTTCTTTTGTGGGAGAAATATCGTCTACATCAATAACTTCCACATTATATCCTTCTCGCTTGAGATACGAAATATAATTTCCACAACATCCACAAGTTGGAGATTTGTATACCGTCATGTGTGGCTTCTCCGTGTTTAAAGCAAGAGTTTTTTCACTTCCCAACCCGATATTTGTAGATTTACCGCCTGATGCAAACAACATGCCAGTGCCTAGAACGATGAACACAATACCTATAGACAGCACGACCGCTTGTTTCTTTTTCTTTTTCATATATGACAAAATAAATATGTTACAAAAAACGTCCACTCTTTTTGCTGAGTGGACGTTTTAATATACACCAAAAATTATACTATTATTGGTATATAGGCACGTCCAAAAAAATAATGAGGTAAATTTCCTTTGTTATTTATTGCAAGCCACCGAAGTATTTTTTGCCAAACCAAAACATGGCTTTCAGGCTCTCTCCTTGTATACCAATAGAGATAAGGAATTCTTACAACATCTTTCAATAAAAATAAAGATATTATAAGATAGACAAAAAAGAACTCAAAAATGTTGACGCTAGCAAGAGAAGTTAACTGCGATGTGAGAGCTCTAAGGTGTGAAGTAATCATTGCCAATACGTCGGCGTCGCCAACACATGATGTATTGATAACATTCGCCATTGGACAGGCATGATCTTCCATGTCTCCCATATTTTCCATACTCGTAATAGACAATACTCCTATATAAAAAATAGAGGAAAAAGTGATAGCTATGGTAATGGCGATAAATCTTATCATATATTAATATTATACAGAAATACATCAAAAAATGCAAGGTTTTATCTTTTAATTTTATTATTTACATTACAGAAAAAAAACTACCTAGCTCCTTTATCACCTCTGTTACCAACACTGCGTTGTCTTTTGGCACCTGTTGGGCTACTATTTTTGGCATGAAATCCTTTTTGGCTGCTCACTTGCAGATTTTGGTATGTCTTCGTGGAAGCATCACCAGATTTCTTTTCTGCTTCTTTTAATTTTTTTAAAACTTTGTTTAGCATATATTTTGATTACTAATATGATGTTTAAATAAATTTTATCAAATTTATGATAAAAAGTACAGCCCTCGTCAGTTTGAACATCTCACCTCTATAATTAAATGTTCAAATTAAAAAATTCGCTATGGCAAGCGAATTTTTAAAGTTTTCTAACTTTTGCTCGGTGGGCGAGATTCGAACTCGCGACCAATTGGTTACACTTGTCTTCTGGTTTCCCAAAAGGATGGACTATATTATCACCCTTGCCAAAAATCTCGATTTGACCGAGAAGCGTGTGGGTGCGAGGCGCTTCCCCACCCCGATGAACATCAGGGGAGTACTCCCTTAAAGGGATAGTCTCTGAACCTTCCTTTTCATGTCTCACACTACGCCAGAAATCTATCCGCAACGTCAAGAAATGAAAAGGCTTGGCTGCTGATTACCCACTCTGCATAACAGAGTTCAGGCTTCCAGCAGTTCACCTCGTTATCATCCCGATATTACTATCGGGAGCTGCTATATATTGTTTACAGCCAACTGCTCTACCACTGAGCTACCACCGAATATGTCGTATGATCTTTTGTATAAAAAGGTCGGATATATAATACTAAAAAATATACAAGATGTCAATAGATTTTTAAGATAAAAAATCTTACTATGTTAGTAAGATTTTGGCTATTTTTTATCAAAGCACTTGAACTTTGTACGATAGGCTTCCAGATAAAACATTGTCCATTCAGCCAAAGGTTTTGCTAATTATTCTTCTCCCCAACCAACTGTCCACAAGCAGCATTAATATCTGTACCAAAAGTTTGGCGCTGAGTAACTCTGACTCCTGCTCTCATCAGAATATTCATAAATTTTTTAATAGCCACTGGGGTTGAGGAACGAAATTTCCCGGTCGGATTGTAGCGAATCAAATTCACCATATATAAAGGACGATTGATCAGTTTCGCCAACTGTTTGGCGTGGTACTCACTATCATTCACTCCATCGATCATCAGGTACTCAAACATCACTTGCCTTGATTTCTCATCAACATAATTTCTAATAGCACTCATCAGTTCATCCAATGAATATTTTGTATTGACAGGCATGAGCTCTGAACGAAGTTTGTCATTTGGAGCATGGAGTGAAATCGCCAGGTTAACTTGCATCTTCTCTTTGGTAAATTTGTTGATTTGTGGTACTAGTCCACAAGTGGAGACAGAGATATGCCGTGCTCCGATATTGAATCTCTCCTTATTATTGAGAGTCCTTATCGACTCCATGACATTGTTATAATTTAAAAAAGGCTCGCCCATCCCCATAAAGACAACGTTGGTCACTCGAACAGGCCTTTTACCAGTGTCGTTGTTTAAATATCTCTGCCAAAACAAAACTTGCTCGACTATCTCGGTAACTTCTAAATTTCTCTTGTAGCCTAGCTTGCCAGTGGCACAAAAGCTACATCGCATTGGACAACCTACTTGAGAAGATACACAGACTGTTGCTCTGCCATCACGATGTTTTAATAAAACTGTCTCGATAACACTTAGATCATCAAGGCATATAAGGGCTTTAACAGTATCAGTATTTTTTGAACCTGATATTTTGGCTTTTATTTTTAGCTGGCATTCACTATTCAATGATTCCCGCAAAGTCAAAGGAAGAGTTGTGTTGTCATTCCAGTCAGAAATTAGATCCACAAAAATTGCTTTATAGGCTTGCTTAAAACGGAATTTTGGCTCATTTGCTAAGATAATTTTGAGATTGTCTAGGTTCATAGAAAGATTTGCTGATTGGTATTTCTATCCGAAAAAATATTTGGTTTAAGACCTTTCAGAATAGCATGATAGAAGATCATTGTCAATCTGAACGCATCAAGTGTCAAACCAAAGTTAAAATGTCATAGTTTGAGCTTTTTTAAAATGTCATACTTGGTTATTTTTGGCTGAAATAAAAAGAAAAATAGGTATTTAACCTACTTTTTTTTGTGTCGAGCTCGCATACGGGGAGAGCTTCAGAACTTTTTTTAGCTAGTTGCAGATAAATTTTATCTAAAATTACAGATTTTTATAAATATCGTGTTTACCTATTGAAATAAACAAAATATCACCATTTTTTTGACGTTTGAAAATTGTTCTATAATTTTTATTTAGTGATATTGACCATAGAAAATTCAAGTCGCCATGTAATTGATGAAGTCTGAGAGAGTGATGAAGAGGATTGAGTCTAAATATTTTTTCTTTCTTTTCAAATATATTCAATATATCTGGTGATAATTTTTTTGCCTCCTTCAAAAATGACGGTGCATAAAAAACATTATTTACTATCATATATCTTCAATGCTTCAGTGATAGACGCAGCCTGTATGCACTTTCCTTCCTCATAATCTCTCTCAGTTTCTTCTACATCTTTTAAAAGCTGTGCAACGCTAATCACGTCATTATCAGCTTCAAATAAATATTTTATATAACTGGAAACAGATGCAAAGCCTTTTTGTTTCGCTTTTTTTTTAATTTCTTTTGTTGTTTGTTGTGGCAGTGATAAACTCAATACTTGACGCATATATTTTGATTAATAATATACCTACATTGTAATACATATGTAATACAATGTCAATGATACTTATTCACATCCACAAAAAATATGACTAATTTTAGTCATATTTTTTAGCTCGTGGTTTGCGGGCATTGTTGAAAATAGCGGTGTTAATTTTTTTCATTCATCAAATCCTTCGTCCACTATCTTTACTAATGGTTCTTCCCAATCAAAACAGGTTTGTACACCACATAAATTTTCAAAAGCTGACACACAAAGGTCATCCATGTGAGCATATTCTTGGAGAAGAACAACCACTTCTGTCATAAACCCGCCCACGGTACCATCTGAATCATCTACCCCGCCAGTGCATAATTTTTTGTCTAGACGCAAAAGTAAATTAACCAATAATTTTGCCGTCTGCTCACTTACCGGTAATGTTGATACAATATGTGATAGACGATTGACACCCTCTGCAAGAGAATCTTGATACACAAACCAAATTCTAGATGGGCCACTATACGACTTGATATATTTCATCGCCGAGGTAATTGATTTTTTTAGTGTTAGCAAATCTTCTTTGTCCAATTCACCATAATTACCGCTACATTTTGGACTAGTAATAATTTCCTTATCTTCTTGTTTTAATTTTTCACCGTCTAAAACTGCATAGATAGATACGGCTACTATATGTTTGCAAAGCGTATCTCTTTGACCAAGATAACAATTACAAGTAGCTAAACCATAACGACGAGCCTCTATTGAAACTCTGTACGGTTGGGTACCAAGTACTACAGCATTATAAGAACCGATCCTTTCTTTAAACTGAGTTACTTTTCCGTTTTCATACAAATTAATGGCTCTTTCAAAAGTTTGTTTATCTGTAGCAAATTTAATTTTATTTATATCATATGCTGGTTTTTGCATACTATCTATCTTAATTTTCTGATACTTGGCTCGCGGGCAGGGATTCGAACCCCGATAGTCAGGACCAAAACCTGAAGTCCTACCTTTAGACGACCCGCGAATATTTATTGTAAGTGACCTAAATTCTCCATCAAACTTGTCCGCTTATGTTGGCGGAGCGGAACGATCCACAAACAAACTAGTACTAATTACAGATTACCAGTTACCAACGTCTTTAGACCTTCAAATGTCTCCTAATAGCCAATATGCTAGAAAACAAGGTGAGCAAAAGTACTACCCCAAACTGGACACCAACGAGCAATATTATATTGTCTAAGTAGTAATTTGTCAAGAAGGCTGTTTTGTTGAATATAACCCCCACGTATGGATCTATGAAGCTTATAATGAAGAGAACCAATGAGAAAGTAACAGCTGTGCTAACAACACTAAAAATCAAAGACTCCACCAGGAATGGGCCACGCACAAACCAATTAGTGGCTCCAACAAGTTTTTTGATACTAATTTCGATTCTCTGGGTATAGATAGCAATGCGTATAGTGTTGAAGATAATAAGGAAAGCAATAATACCGAAAAAGGTGCTAAGAGCAATAGTAAAACGCTCAACCTGGGTAGTAATATTATCAATCTTACGAATTGCCACTTCTGTATCAGTAAAAGTCTTTGACTCTATAATATTCTCATACTCAGGAATATTGAGAGCTGCAATAATATTGGGATAATCAGAAGGCACACGAGTCTTAATGACCGTGGTCGGTCCTAATGGGTTTTCGTCTAATTCATCGAGGGATGCTAATATTTCCTCATTTCCAGCGTGCGTTTTTTTGAAATCATCAAGCACTTGTTCACTGCTATAAAAAGTAACCTCAACAACTTCTGGAAAAGAGTTTATATATTCAGTCACTTCCTTTATCTCTTCGTCAGTAGAATCAGCATTAAAATAAATACTAACATCAATTTGATCTTTGATAGATTGTGTAGCCTGATTTGTCAAAATTTGAATGACAAACAATGTATTCACTGATAACAACATTAGAATCAAAATCAAAATCGTCATGAGTGAAAGACCAAAATTACGACCAATATCTTGAAGAGCAAATTTTATAATACGTAAAAATGAAAACATAAATTTTTAATGCTTTTTACTTAAATTATATTTTCCATGTTCTTCATCAGAAATAACCTTACCATTCTGAAGAGTAATAACTCTGCGCCTAAGTTGATTGACTATCTCACGATTGTGAGTAACCAAAAGAATGGTTGTGCCAAATTCATTTATTTTTTTTAAAATTTCCATTATTTCTTGGGTATTAATGGAGTCCAAATTGCCAGTTGGTTCATCTGCCACAAGTATCTTCGGCCGATGAACTAAAGACCTAGCTATAACTACTCTTTGTTGTTCACCACCAGACATCTGGTGTGGATAACGAGCACCCTTATGCCCCAAACCAACAATATCAAGCACTCGAGGCACGACTTCACGAATTCTTGAACCAGACTCCCCTGCCACTTGGAGAGCAAAGGCAACGTTTTCGGTGACAGTCTTTTTTGGCAGTAATTTGAAATCTTGAAAAATAACTCCAATCTGACGACGAAGCAGCGGAATATCGTGATAAGAAATTCGAGAAATATCCCATCCGCCAATTTCAATTTTGCCGGCTGACGGTCTTTCTTCAGCAATAATCAATTTAACAAGAGTAGTCTTGCCAGTGCCACTCTGACCGACAACAGAGACAAACTCTCCAGTGCCAATGTGTATATTAACATCATCGACTCCAACGCTATCTCTACTATATTGTTTGGAAATTCCAGTGAGTGAAATCATAGATATAAATTAATTTTGACCGCAAGAAAAAATCTTTAGAAAGTAAGATAATAAATTCCCTACAGTAAAAATTCTAGCACTGACCATGCCAGAACAACCAACGAACTGACAAGAAATTACAATGGTTTTTATTATAACATATTTGCAAAAACAAAAAAATAGGTTTGTCCTACTTTATCAAATCTGCTTAAAAAATAATGAGCCCACGAGCAGGATCGAACTGCTGACCTATGCGTTACGAATGCATTGCTCTACCAACTGAGCTACGCGGGCGCTTAAGTGTTCTACTTCAGCCAGAGTCATTGATTAGAAAGCTATGATGGCCTGTGTAAGGGCTATTTTAACTCGAGACGAGGAATAATGTCAATCATTGGCTCTTCGTACGGGTGATCCATTCTAACGGCTTCTACGACACGTAAGAGATCATCTTCGTGGCAAATAACTTCCACAACCATCTCATCCACATGTTCAATTTTTCCTATTTTACCGATAGCGGGATTAGCCCCGGCTAGTGGTCGAAAACTACCAGACACTGGATACACATATGTACAATAGTCATAGTTGCCAATTTTTCCAGCACCATTCTCTCCCAAGACTTCTTTTATCTTTTCTACAAATTCTTTTGGGAGTACAATTTTTAATTTAAAATATTTTGATTGAGTTAACATAATATGCAAGATGCAAGATGCACCAGCGTTATTTACAGTTTTAATTATAAACCACCATACTTTTGCTTAAAAACAAGAACTCTCTAGAACAACCTGTCCGCCAAATTGAAAGATTGGTTACAATATCACTATAAATATAATCCTTGCTAAATAGCAAGGATTATATAGAAAAAATTATAAGACAAATCTTAACCTTGAATGCCTGTTTCTGCATTTTCATCAATCAACAACTCATCTGTGTTTGTAGTATCTTGTGCTTCCTGAACTTCTTGCTGTGGGGCTGGTTCATCAAATAAGCCTTCAAAAGGATTGTGAACATCCGCTAAAATTTCAATTTTAGCATCACGAATTTGTGATTCTAAGAAAGCATTAAAATCTTTGATAATTTTTTGATCAATAACCTGAATAATGTGATAACCAAATTCTGTCTCCACTAATTCAGGATTTAATTCTCCTGGTTGAAGAGAGAAAGCCACGTTTTCAAACTCAGGGACCATCATTCCTTTACTAAACCATCCCAAATCTCCGCCATTATCTTTGGTGCTGTCAGATCCATACTGAGCAGCTAGTTCAGCAAAATCTTCACCATTTTTTATTCTGTCCAAAACTGCCTGTGCTTCTGATTTCAATTCTACTTTATCTTTATCATCAGAAAACATAAATAAGATATGGCGAGCATTTGTCTGTTCTGAACTGAATTCACTTCCAAATTGATCACTGCTAGTAGCAAATGCCCCAGACAATTTTTGTTCCAAAACTATTGGGCGAATTATTCTGTCAACAAAAGTTTCTAGTTTCCACCCAAAGGTCTTTTTAATTTCTTGTTTGGCAGTATCTTCGTCTGGAAACTGTGACATCATTGCTTCCTTAGCATCGGTGATGTCCTGGTCTTCCACAACCGTATTGTATTGTGTAGCAAAATTAACAATCAAGCGATTGACCATCAAACGACTAAGTGCTTGATCAGAAATTTGTTCTGCCGTAGGTGTCGGTGTTCCATTTTTGTCTTGAGTAGCATAAAATAAACTAAGAGATTTTTTGTCCATCACATAATCCGTATATGCGACATTCAATCCATTTATTTTGGCTACAGGAACATGAAAAAACTCTGCACTACGAAGCGTAAAATCCGACTCTGACAAACTGTGAACAGAATTTATAGTCACAAAATAACTACCAATAAGCCCAAGTAACACTACAACTAACACTCCCAATATAAATGTTTTTAATACAGAATTTGGCTGTTTTTTTACAGTCTTTGAGTCTGATGGTGTATTTTCTGTTGGCATTTTGCGTGTTTCTTCTTCCATAAAATATTAATTAAAATTTATTTTTTAAAAACTAGTGACAAATTATATATGAATTCTAATGTATAAAATAATACCACCATTGGGCTGGATTGTCCAAATTCTCTTCTGGGGATAGATCTTGGTTGTTCACAATGTTCTTTGTTATATATCCTTCATCACGCTGTGGAAAGGCTATCACATTTTCGCCTGGCTTTTTTAGATTTAACTCTGTTCTGGCCTTTTCTTCCACAAATGAGGGACTCATGACGTACTTGAGAATCTCCAGAGACTCTATTTTTTTCTTTTCCAACTTTTTGACCTGATCTTGCAAACTCTGTATTTCTTGTCGGATAGTATAATCCTGATAATACGCTCTCGCATAGCTAAAAGCAACAAGAATAGTGACAACAAGAGCTATAACCAAAAAAAGGCGTGATCCAAAAAAACGCTTGAAACCATTTTTGTCTATGTTTCTTGGCATACTTATTTACAAGTATAACATTTTTTTTGTTTTTTAAGAAATGATTTTTTAAAAAATCCATAACATAACCATCATAACAAAGCTAAATTTTTTCTTACCTCTTCACGATCATCCCATGCAATCATCCTCCCGCCAGCTATGCACATAGCTTGTTCACTTCCTTTACCAGTAACTAGAATCAAATCCTCTTCTCTAGCAATTTCAAGAGCTTTCTTAATACCCTCTCCCCTATCCAAAATTTTGAACAAATTTTTGTTTGGTATTTTTCCTGTTTTTGCTACCGCACTTGCTACATCATTGATTATTTCCATTGGGTCATCATCATAAGAATCTTCGTCTGTCACAATGCAGATGTCTGCTCGTTCCCCAATCAAACTACCAACTGTAAAACGACGTTCTTTATCTCTTCCTCCTCCAGTCGACCCAAAAACGTGAATGACTCTTTTTGGCTTAAGTAAATCGACAATTTGATAGAGAGCAGTCATAGCATGTGGCTCAAAAGCATAATCTACGATTACCTGAAAACCATATTCTTCTGCTTCTTTTATAAATTCTACTCGTCCCGGCACATTCTTAAACTCATTTGTTGCTTCCTGAATGACACTCCAAGAGATATCTAACTGACGGGCTATTACTACCACTGCCAATATATTATAAATATTATGTTCACCATACATACTGACATTAAACTCCCGATCATGAATTTTGAAATGTAGGCCGTTTTTATCAACAATAATATCTTTTGGTTCAAAATCAGAACCAATACCAAATTTTATTTTATTTTCAAAATTAAAATCCAAAAACTTAGTAAAACCCTTGACTTCCTTATTAACAATCGCTGTTTTCAAAATTGATTTATTATTTATAATTTTAGATTTGTGATTTGCAACATAGTCAAACAAGTCTAATTTAGCCTGTTTGTATGCCTCAAAACTACCGTGTGATTCGATATGCTCTGGATAAAGATTGGTAAGAATCATCATGTCATAATTGATAAATTTATGACGATGTTGAACACGGCCTTCTGAAGTAGTCTCAACAATGGCAATATCACAACCTTTCTCAACCATTTTACGCAAGTATTTTTGAATTTTCATCCGTCCAAGCATGGTCATTTTTTGATCGTTTAACTTTTCCAAGCCTGCAATATAAAAATCAATAGTAGAAAGTACGCCAACAGTATGTCCAGAGCTCTCAAGTAACTGTCTAAGCAAATAAGCTGTAGTGGACTTTCCACTAGTCCCCGTAATTCCAATCACCAATAATTCTTCTGAAGGATGCTTATATTTGACCGCTCCATACCACGCCCAAAAAAGATGTCTTAGATTTAAGATTTTTTTTGGGATTAATTTTTTAAGCATTGATTTAATCTGATTCATATTTATATTATACTCTTCGTCGTATACTAAGCTTACTGCATCCCAACCAAGACGCCAGGGTGTCTTCGGGTGTCCCACAGCCACTCTTGCACAAAAGGAGTGATAACCTGCGGTGTTTTCTATGGTCGTAGTGTTGGCAAAAAGTTTTTTAGAAAGCCTCTATTTTTTCTTTTGTGCTCCTTTATGGGTGGCTAGCAGACTTTTTAGCCTATGTCGCCGTGGATTTTTATTGGCGTAAACTCAACTCGTAAACCACTCTCTCAATTTTCTGTACGGCACTTTTTGCTTGATCGAATTTGTTGCGCAGATAACTTGTTAAATTAAATTCAATAAGTTCACCCGTGATCTCAGCGGCCATTTTGCTGCACTTTTTTACCATATCTACATTACGTTCAGTCGCAGACTTGATAGCATAGCGATAGAGCTCTCCTGGCACGTCGCAAAGTCCAGCGATATATATTTCTCCTGGAATATTGATGCTCTTGATTTCATCAATTTTGTTAGTAGTGATAAATTGGTAAAACAATACTGCCTCCACATATTCTTCAAGAGCAGCTTTGTAAGCGCCTTCATCAAGAATTGCCTTACTATTTCTATGTTTTTTATTGAGTGCTTTTATAATTTTTTCACTTTCTTTAATTTTTTCTACCGCTTCTTTCATATTGTCACGATGCATAGCAAAGATGGCACGCTTGGCGTAATGGAGAGCGTCACCAGATTCTTTTATTACATCACGACGAACCATTGCATAGTTTAAAATGTTATTTTTTATTTTATTGAGATAAGTTTTTTTTATTGCAGACATAATTTCAAATTAAATGAATAATAAATTTGTTGTGTGCCATTTGTCATGTGGTACTTGATTTTCTAACAAGAAAAATGCCTTTAACTATTTCAATCAACATAACATTTAATAACCCAAATAATAACATGATGCCCCAGTGTTGCCAACCCAACGCTATTGTACGTAATAAATATTGCAAATGAGGTAAGTATACAGCTCCCAAAAGCATGGCCCAACCAAAGGCTATAGACGCTGTTAAATATTTGTTATTGAAAGGATTCATATTCCAAATGTGACGACGCATACTGCGTACCGAATAAATATATAGGAGAGAATCAATACCAAGCCCCACAAACATAATAGTACGTGTCAGATCAATGTCACCTGTAATGCGCCAAAAATATAAGAAAAGGCCAAAGAGTACTATATTTGACACAATACTAATAATCGCAATCATCGTCTTCATCTCCTTATCTAAGATTGAGTCATCTCTTTTCCTAGGAGGTTCTTTCATGTTTTCTTTGTCCCCCTTGTCAAAGGCAAGAGCCATATTTGGGAAAGAATCTTCTATCAAATTAACCCACAAAATTTGTGCTGGCAAAATAGCTAATGGCAATCCTCCAATAAGACTTCCCGCTATCAAAATAACCTCTGCAAAACTCCCTGACAAAAGATACAAAACAATTTTTTTGATATTTTGATAAATTCCTCTTCCTTCTTCCACAGCGTCTACAATTGTTCCAAGCCTGTCGTCTTCTAGTACAATATCAGCAGTCTCTTTGGCAACATCAGTGCCAGAGCCAAGTGCAATTCCTATATCGGCACCCTTGATAGCGGGTGCGTCATTCACGCCATCACCTGTCATTGCCACCACTTCATCATTACGTTGAAAAGCTTGGACAATCCTTATTTTGTCTTCTGGATTGACACGAGCAAAAACTGAAATATGTTTTACAGCTTGTTCAAGTTCATCGTTATTTATTTTTCCAAGCATTTCACCATCAAAAATATTTTCATCTTCTGCTGGCAGATTTATTTCACGAGCGATAGACTGTGCCGTCTTGACATGGTCTCCAGTAATCATCACAATTCTTATTCCTGCTTTCTTGGCAATGTCAATGGTACTCTTCACGTCACTGCGCAAAGGATCAGATAAGGCAAAAAGGCCAACTAAGACTACATCGTTTACATCTTTTTGATTTAATTCAGAATTTGAATTTTGTTTTTTTGAAAATCCAACGGCAATAGCCCTTAATCCTTTTTCAACAAATGTATTGAGATGCTCTTCAAAAAACTTTTTTTGTTTTTCATTTAATTTCCAAACTTTGCCATTTTTATAATAGTGGGTGGCTTTTTTAAATATTACTTCTGGAGCACCTTTAACATAAATAATTTCTTTGCCATCAATATGATGAAGAGTTGCCATGTATTTCTTGATACTATCAAAAGGTAGCTCGCCCTTTCTTGGAACTATTTTTTCAAATTCTTGTTTTTTGATTCCAATGTCAAGGCCAACACGAGCAAAAGCAATATCTGTAGTATCTCCTACAAAAATTTCTTTATCTGTCATCTCTTGAGTGATAGCATTATTGCAGAGAATTCCGATTTTGAATGCCAAAAGAGCATCTGGGTGGTGATCTTCTTTCTCAATATGAATGACTTTTAACTCGTCGTGATCAAGATTATTTTCAGCAGTAATCAGACTAGTGATAGACATGTTGCCTTCTGTCAAAGTCCCCGTCTTGTCGGTACAGATCACACTTACCGAACCAAGTGTCTCTGCCGCAACCAGCTTCCTGACCAAAGCCTTTTTCTTCAAAATAAACTGCATTCCTACTGCCAAAATAATCGTCAGAGAAATGACCAAGCCTTCTGGAATGGCGGCAACTGCCACAGCTACGGAAGTTCCAAACATTTCCAAAAATGTGTGTTTTTCAGAAGTGCCAAATACTCCTAGAAAAAAAATAGCGACAGAAATAAAAAGAACTACAATAGCAATCATTTTACTTAACTTTGTCAATTGTTGTTGTAAGGGTGTCTTGTCGTCACTAGTTTGCTTTACCAACCTGGCAATATTGCCCAACTCTGTTTTCTCTCCAACGGCTGTGACTACCACCCGAGCCCGACCGTTGGTAATAGTCGTTCCCCGAAAAACCATGTTAGTTCTGTCCCCTATTCCTGCTTCTTGTTTTATTTTTTCTTTTTGTTTTTCGACTGGTTCTGATTCCCCTGTTAGAATAGATTCATTTACTGTAAAGTCAATATTTTCTATTATCCGACCATCGGCTTGGACTTTATCTCCAGCATCGAGCAAAAGTATATCACCAACTACAATGTCTTCACTCGGGATAAGATGTTTCTCTCCATTGCGAAGAACCATTGCTTTGTAGGTAATGAGAAAATATAATTTTTTTAGAGCATTGTCAGCTTTATTTTCTTGGACAAAACCGACTAGGACATTCACCCCTACTGTAATACCGATGACAGTCATGTCAATAAATTCACCTAAAATTCCACTAGCAATGCCAGCTACAACCAAAATCAAAATCAGTGGACTTGTCCACTGTTCAAAAAATATTTTGAATTTAGTCATTCCATTATCAGATTTCGGTAAAATATTTGGCCCATTTTCAGACAACATCTTCTTGGCAATGTCTTTAGATAATCCTTTTTCCGAAGAGTGCAACTTTTTTAGGACTTCTTTTGTAGAGAGTGAATGCATAATTTTGCTAAGTTTATACGGTTATCTTAGCATATTTTTGAGTTTTGAACAAGAAAAAAATTACTTCTGACAGACCCTGCAATACACGGTTCCTCTACCAGCTATTTTATTTTTTTTCAAAACATTGCTCTTACATCTTTTGCATTTCTTTCCACTCCGTCCATAAACTTTAAGAAAATTGAAAAAATTGCCTTTATTGCCATTGGCATCACGATAATCATTGAAAGTAGTCCCCCGCTCTTTCACTGCTTGTCTTAGTACTCTTATGATTGCTTTATATATTTTTTTTATTTCTGACTTTGCTAATGAATTGACTGGGCGATTTGGTAATACTTCTGCATCAAATAATGTTTCATCAACATAAATATTACCTAGTCCAACAACAAATTTTTGATTTAATAAAAATGATTTGATATTAACTTTCTTTTTTTCTAATAATTTTTCAAATTTCTCCAATGTAAATTCTTGCTCTAAAGGCTCTACTCCAAGCTTAACGTCAATTTCTTGCATTCTGTTTTCATCCGCAATTTCGAGATAACCAAACTGACGCATATCGTTAAAAAAAAGTTGAGAACCATCGACGAAATAGAAAATAATATGACTAAATTTGTTTGGCAAAGTTTTCAAGTCTTCTTTCGTACCATGTCCTCCAGCCAAAAAATTATTTTCTCGCTTATAGATCATCTGTCCGGTCATTCGAAGATGAACAACCATACTATTTGTAGAATTATTAATCTCAAAAATCAAATACTTGGCACGCCTTCTGATTTTGGAAAAATGATTGTTTTCAAGAAGAGTTAAAAAATTACCTTCTGGTTGTTTGACCATTTTTGGCAGTCTCAATTCTATGTGATCAATACTAAGACCCACAATATGGGTTTTCAAATCTCGGACTATTGTCTCTATTTCTGGGAGTTCTGGCATAGACTTGATTATGACTTTATAAGTTTATCCATGAACATAATATAACAAGTATTGACTAAAAAATAAAATTTATGTATAATTTTGTCTGTACTATATTAACGGTCCGGTAGCTCAGTTGGTAGAGCAGCAGCCTTTTAAGCTGATGGTCGTGGGTTCAAATCCCACCCGGATCACCAATAAAAAACTACCTTATTTAGGTAGTTTTTTGATCTTAATCTAATTTTTATTCTTAACTCTTATTTCTCTTCCTATCCAACTCAGTCAAATGTTGCTTTCTGATTCGAATATGATGAGGAGTAATTTCCAAATATTCATCTTCGGCCATCATTTCCAGACCACTTTCTAGCGTAACCAGAAGCGGTGGAGTCAAGTTGAGTGCGTCATCTGCACCACTAGCCCGCATATTTGTCAATTGTTTACCTTTGATCGGGTTGACAGCCATGTCTTCTCCTTTGGATGTATTACCAATCACCATACCTTCGTAAACTTCCACATTTGGTCCAATATAAATAGTACCACGATTTTGTAGATTGGCCAGAGAAAATCCGAGAGCTTTACCAGTGACCATAGAGATCATAGAACCAACACTGCGTTTTTCGATATTACCCACATGTGTGCGGAAACCAATTACCTGACTACAAAGAATTCCTTCACCCTTTGTATCCACAATAAACTTACCACGGTATCCGAGTAGGCCACGAGATGGAATTTCAAAAATAATTCTAGTTTGGCCATCTTTACTAGACATGTTGGCCATAATTCCTTTGCGTTTGCCCAGACCTTCAGTTACAACCCCCACAAAGGCATCTGGAATATCCACAGTAACTTCTTCAAAAGGTTCATTTTTTTGACCATCAATTTCTTTCAAAATAACTTGTGGTTGAGAAACTTGCATTTCAAATCCTTCACGACGCATATTCTCTAGGAGAACAGCAATATGCATCTCCCCACGACCATAAATCTTGAGGTGATCAATTTCAGAAAAATCAACTTTCAATCCCACGTTCACTTCTAGTTCTTTTTCCAATCTTTCTTTAATTTGTCTACTCGTGACAAACTTACCATCTCGTCCAGCAAAAGGAGAATTATTAACCAGAAGATTCATGGAAATAGTTGGCTCATCAATAGTGATGGCTGGCAAAGGTTCTTGTGATTCATCTACACAAATTGTCTCACCAATATAGATGTCTGGAATACCCGCAATCATGACGAGGTCTCCAGCCACTGCTTCTTCGACATCCACTCTCTCTACACCTCTAAAGCTTTGTATCTTGGTAATGCTTCCTTTTCGAGTTTCGCCATCAGGCTTTTTGACAACTACTTTGCTAGCATTTTTTAAAGTTCCTTCATATACTCGTCCCACCGCAAGACGACCAAGATAGTTGTCATAGCCAAGGTTGAATGGTTGCATGCGGAATGGTTTTGTAGTATCAGATGGAGCTGGTGGGACAACCTCTAAGATAACATCCAAGATAGGCATGAGGTCTTTGTCTTCATCAGTCAAATTTCTTTTGGCATAACCACCTTTGCCGTTGGCATAGAGAGTGACGAAATCAAGTTGGTCGTCATTTGCTCCTAAATCCATAAATAGCTCGAGGACTTGATCATGAGCACGACGAGGATCTGCTGCAGGCTTATCAATTTTATTTAAAATCAAAATTGGTTTCAATCCAAGCTCTAGTGATTTTTTCAAAACAAATTTTGTCTGGGGCATTGGACCTTCCTGAGCATCCACAATCAGTAGTACAGAGTCAATGGAGCGCAAAACACGCTCTACCTCTGAACCGAAGTCAGCATGACCAGGAGTATCAACGATATTGATTTTTGTATCTTTATAAAATACTGAAGTGTTCTTAGCGTAAATCGTAATACCACGCTCCAGCTCGATAACGTTGCTATCCATACTTGAGTCATCCTCTGGACTGACCATACCAGTCTGGCGCATCAGTCCGTCGGTCAATGTTGTCTTGCCATGGTCAACGTGAGCAATAATAGCGATGTTTCGGATGTCCATAGATATAGTTGAAGATATATTTGTTATATAAATAAAATTCTCCTCTTGCTGGGGAATTCCAGTTGGCAGAAGTATAACGAAAAATAAGGAATTTGTCAAGATGAATGGATGAGGTGCCAATGGGAAATAGCAATGGGTAAAAAAGAATGTTTTGCCATTATTCTCCCTTTTTCACGAAAAATAAGGTTTCTCCCTGTCCTTCGAGTAGATTGGCAATTTCTTGGAAAACAATTGCAAAACGAGTATCCGTCATTTCCTGATTCTCGTCGGTATTGTTATGCAGACACCACAGCTCGTCAGCTATGGCTTTGAGACTTTTGTTTGATTCATGACCATGGGGATTCACACAGTATGATCTAAATACCTTAATAAGTTCTATGGCAATAGTGTCTGCATCCTTTTTTTTCATGGACGGATTTTTGACCAGCTTGTTTGCTTTGTCCATCAATCTTGGCAAGGCTTCTTTCACCACTTCTATGTTTTCCATGTAGGAAAATATCTCAAAGAAAGCCACTCCGATATAGTAATTTGCCACTTCCAGGGATTTGCCACTGTGCAGACTTTCTGAGAGAGCATGGAGTACCGACAGTGCGCGTCGGTAAAATTTTTCTGCCACTTCGTTTTGCCCGGTGAGCATGGCGTCATTGATATCATACTTTATCGAGCCAATAAAAATTTTGTAGACAATATTTCCGATAATGACTGCACCAAAGAAAAATGATATGAGTTTCCACCAGATACGGGCCTTGTGAATGTCCGCTACTAATGGTTGCCAAAACGGAGCACCTAGAGAGAATACACTCAAGGTAAAGAGCAGACCAAGTGAAATCGCAAATGCTTCAAACAAATTTGAGGTTAATTCAAGACCAAACGCTTCAAATTTTTGTTTCATGTTTGCCAGTGAGATGGCAAACCATGCAGTACCCGCAACCATGGTGATCGGAATGAGCACGGAAACAATAATTGTCGTATCCAGAAAAAGGATGGGAAGGATCGCCAGCAGAGCATACCAGATGGTTTTTTTGAGCCCCGAAGCGTATTTCTTTTTGACAGAGTTCTCTGCTACGGTTCGCTCAAGAGATGAGAGTTCTATCTCAAACAGATTTTTGAGCACTCGGTTGGTGATGATTCTATAAAATACAGACATACAGTGGTGAATGAAAGATAAAAAAATAAACACACAATAAGAAATATTGTACCCATATTTTGTATGTTCGTCAACAAGCAATGGTAGCAATACTAAACATAAGAGCGAGGAATTGACCACGATAGGATAGATTATAAACATTTTTGTTTCCATTATACCTATTAACACACTTGTTAAATTCATGACGTGGTAAAAGATTCACAATCTGAGAAAAGATATATTTGTCTTGATTTATAGATAATTATCATTAAAAATTAGATAAACTATAAATAATTATCTCATAACAATTCAAGTCGTGTACACCCCAAAAATACCTTTTTAGTTGTAAAATTAGGTAAAATTTGATAGGATAATTTTAAAATCCTCTGATCAAGAAAAGGCACTTAGATATCTAAACAGAGTAGAACAACTAAAAGAAAAAGTATGGTCGTAGACATATATGAAAAAAATTTACACAAAAAAACCTTCTGAAACACAAGACCTAGCAAAACAGCTTGCTCAAAAAAGTAATGGTGGTGATATTATTTTACTCGAAGGTGATCTTGGCACTGGCAAGACAACCTTTACAAAAGGATTTGCTATGGGCCTCGGCATTATTGAGGATGAAATCGTTAGTCCTACCTTTACTTTAATGCAAATTTATAAAATAAAAAATTCAAAAATAAAAAATCTAGTCCATATTGATACATATCGGCTAGAAAATGAAGATCAACTTATTGAGATCGGAGTTGAAGATTATCTAGGTGACGAGAATAGTGTTTGTATCATAGAGTGGCCTGAAAAAATATCAAATCTTTTGAAAAATAAAAAAACAATCAATCTCTTGATAAAGCATGTTGATAAAAATACGAGAGAAATAGAAGTAACTTAATAAAGTTATTCTTTTGGAAACCACATTTTGTATAATTTGAGAGCAATCCACTCCTTTGTTTTTTGCCAGTTGCCACGCTTCTTCCATCCTTCTGCATCAAATGGCGTTGATTTTTCTATCCAATTAAGCACAGTCTGCTTAATTTTTTTTACAGCGTTACCTTCGCTTAGCTTTACATTAGCTTCATAATTATCATAAAAGCTAACTTTATCAATATTGCTACTGCCAATCATGGCCCAATCTTCGTCTACTACGACTCCCTTGCCGTGCATCATACCGTCAGAAAAATGAATATTTACCCCAATTTTTTTCATTAACGAAAAAAAAGTATAAGCAGCATACTGTGCTACTTGAACGTCAGAACGGAATGGGATTAGCAAATCAATTTTAATCCCTCTTTTTCGAGCAGCCCAAAGTGACTTGATAAATTTCTTATCTGGAAAGTAGTAAGGTGAAAAAAGAATAACTCTTTCTCTAGCCCTAAGGAGAGCTTCACTATATAGCTTACGAGTTTTTGATTTTTTTGATCCTGCTTCGTCATAGACAAATTCTAGATCCTCAATATCATTTTGAACACGAAATTTGTACTTGAGAAGATGTTTAACATGATCTTTTTCTCCACCTGACATAATATATGATTTTGTAAAGGATCGTAGTAGAGAGTGGACTGCCTTACCAACAATCTTTACCTGAATATCCATCCAGTTTTTCATACTTTTTTCTATATTAACACCACCAATAAACCCAACGTCCTCATCTACCACAAGGACTTTACGGTGTAGCCTGGTAGCAAACCTCTTCCATAAATTGCGGAATCTTTTTTGTGAAGTATTAAAAAAGAGAAGATCAACTCCAGAATTTTTTAATGAAGCAAGCCTCTTCCTAGAGATATTGAAACTACCGAATGAATCAACCACAATTTTTATGTCTACTCCTTCTTTCACTTTATTTTCTAGCAAATCAAAAAATCTAGCACCGACTTCATCATCAGTAAAAATATATAATTGCCAATAAATTGATTTACGTGCCAAAAAAAGGGCTTGGTACATAGCATCCCAAGCTTCTTTTGATGTAGAATATATTTTGTATTTTGATTGATCCATTTTATAAAATTAAACTATAACAATATGGTATACCAAAAAAGATATTTATACAAACAGACACCGCCTCTTTAAGGGCGATGTCTAGTTTTAGAAAACAAATTTTATATTAGTAAATCACTGTACCATGAAAATTCTTACCGCCCAAAACATTCTTTACTTCTTTCAAATTTGTACCATCTAGGATACTAACTCGGAGCCCAAGTTTCTCTGCTTCTCTACTTGCAATTGGGTCAAATGGTGCACTCTTGCCTGGGTTCCACGTATTTCCTACGATATTTTCTCGAAAATCTGACCAGCAAATTTGCTCTATTTTTTTGGCATTCTTGTATTTATTTGGATCTTTGTCGTAGACATATTCAATATTGGAAAGATTGATGATATCTTTCACGCCATATGTCTTGGCTAGAAGCACTGCGTCTGTATCTGTAGAGTGACCAGGTTGCCAACCAGCTGTAATAATAACAGGTTTGTTTGTCTTAATTTTTTTGCTAGGGTCCCTCACAACTTCTTTGTAAGCATGTTCACCAAATAAAATTCTCACAAAATTAGCATTGAGTATAGTAGAGTGAATTCCAACCCAATCCAAATCTCTATCAGACAACTTGGTTACTTTCTTGGCAACGTCTTGATAAGCTCGGCAAGTCGCTCCACCACCAATAGTAAGGATAAATTTATTACCATTTTTTACTTCGTTCAAAATAAGCTTGCGAAATTTCTTCAAAAACTTTATATCAAAACCAGTTTTGGGAATGACTATTGATCCTCCTACTGAAATTATTTTCATATTAAAATTTAATCTAACTTTTTAAACTTTTACTGACTACCCAACTGACCAAAGTCAGTATTAATGCACCAAAAAATGCTGAAACAAAACCATCTACCTCAAAACCCTTTACAATAGTGGAGCCAAACCAGAACATAAGTCCATTGACCACAAATGTAAACAATCCTAAACTAAGTAAATTGATAGGCAGTGTAAGCACCAAAAGTATTGGTCGGATGATAGCATTGATCAGACCCAAAATCAAGGCCGCAATGAGAGCTGCATAAAATCCGGTAACTGTCACTCCAGGCAAATAATAAGCAATAGCCAAAATAGTTAGACCATTCAATAACCAACGAAGTAATAATTTCATACTATTTTCAATTAAAATACTGATTACTTTAAATTATACTAGATGCTAGCGATTTTCACGTCGATAAGCATAAAGGCTGGTAAAAATTATAAAAATAATAAATGAACCTAAGGCAGAAAATTGTATAATGCGCTTGAGATTAACGCTATCTGCTTGTAGAGGATTCTGATCTTCACCGTCTACTTGCCCATCCTCATCTGTATCCGCCAATATTGGATTGGAGCCTTTGTCTATTTCTGTGCCATCGCTTAATCCATCACTGTCAGTATCTAACTTAAGTGGATCTGTACCAAATTGGACTTCTTCGATATCTTTAATATTATCTCCATCATCATCGTCGTCCGCTTCATTACCGATACCGTCCAAATCTGTATCTATAGATTCTTTAGGATCGGTAGGAAAGATGTCCAAAAAATCGGATACTCCGTCACCATCAGTATCTTGCTTTAAAGGATCTGAACCTTTTGTGATCTCTTCGCCATCTTTGAGACCATCGCCATCAGTGTCTGATTTTAGTGGGTCTGTGCCAAATTCTTTCTCTTTGTTGTCCACCAGACCATCGCCATCAGTGTCTGATTTTGTTGGATCTGTGCCAGCATTCAATTCCTCCTGGTCAAAAATTCCGTCCCCGTCTGAATCATTTATTGTTGGATCTGTGCCCTTTTCTTTTTCTATTTTGTCGGTTAGACCATCGTCGTCAGTGTCTACTTTTAGCGGATCGCTACCAAAATCCAATTCTTCTTGATCAGTAAGACCATCATTATCATCATCATTATCAGCGTTGTCCCCTACCCCATCGTTATCAAAGTCAGTCCACTCTTTACTATCTTTTGGAAAAAAATCTACGGTGTCATTATGTCCATCGCCATCTGTGTCAGATTTTAGTGGATTCAATCCTGCGTCAATTTCACTTTTGTCCAAGAGACCATCACCATCTGTATCAACTTTTAGTGGATCCGTTCCTAATTCACTCTCTTTAGCATCACTTATTCCGTCATTATCGTCATCAGTGTCTTCCTTGTTACCAACATCATCACCATCTGTATCAATATCAATATCAAAATCACGAGTAGCTTGATAATTAGCTAGTTGCTCTTGATTTATATCAAGCTTATTACCGCTATTATCCGTTACCTTGATATCAATCATTCTGGCTTCGATATTTTGTACTCCTTCTGGCAAAGTGTAATCAATAGATACTTGCTTGGCTTCTTCAAAAGGTAAATCAACAATCTCTGCCGTGCCGATGTGGATACTGTTACTGAAGAATGTAACTTTGGCGGAAAAAAGAGGAAAATCATTATTGACCACCACTGTATAAATTTTCACTGTATCTCCAGCAAAGGCATCACTATTGGAAATATACAATCCTTTGTCAATCAAAAAATTGAAGCTCTCTGCTGACACAAATGTAGGTATAAATAAAACAACAGCTATTATTAAAAATAATTTTGTCATAAAACATGATTTATCATTGCCCTACAATTAGTTCACCATTGTTGATATTGATTATTATATCACCTTCTAAGTCAGTTCTCAATATTTTGCTCTCTGATCTTTCCAATCTTTTCAGCACACGGGGTGAAGGATGTCCAAATTTATTATTTTTTCCAGCTGAAATCACAGAATACAAAGGACTTGTCGAGCTAACAAAAGTGCTGTTAGAAGAAGAATTGCTACCGTGATGTCCAACTTTGAGAACTTCCACGTCAAGCTGTTCGCCATAAGTTTTAATCAAATAATCTTCTAAATCTATTTCCGCATCTCCCATAAGTAGTACATCTTGGTCTTGATATGATAATTTTAAGACAACAGACGTGTCGTTGGCCCCAGTGTCTTTGTCCATGCTTGGAATTCTAGAATCCAGATCGATCGGATGGTCAGGATATAAAAAATGTAATTTGGCGCCTGCAATATCCCAACTGTCTTCTTTGTCAACAATAAAATACGTAGCTCCTTGAGCTACCTCGGAATCAATAGCACCCATAAATGAAAGCCAAAAATTGTCGTACTCCTTATTAAGATCATTATAAATAATCTCTCCTACATCAAATCTGTTCAAAACATCAATACAGCCACCATAGTGATCTAAATCTGGATGAGTGACAAGTAGATAATCAATTTTGTGATCATAAAAATCCATTACTCGACCAAGGGCCTCAATGATCCGCCCATCGATAGAACAATCAACAAGCATTTGCTGACTATCCGGAAATTCAATCAAAGTGGCGTCACCTTGTCCAATATCTAAAAATGAAATCTTTACTTGATCAACAGGAACTTGTTCAGCAGATTTTTCATTTGGTGGCAAGTCCACTTGGTCGTCTTTTTTTATAAACCACAACAACCCAAGTACTATGACAAGTAAAATTGTGATGAAGATAAATGATTTTTTCATAAATAATTAAGATAAAAGTAATAAGTTAATAAGCAATAAGTAATAGTTGTAAAAAAATTTTCCTAAAAATTAACTTGTTACTTACTAATTACTACTTTTGTATGCTTTTTATTAATCCACAAAAAAATTGCCACATAGCCAACAATCATGCCCCAAAGAGGAAAACGCACATCCACGGCAGAAAATTGCAAGCTAGCAAACCACCTGACCACAAAGATAATAAAACACATACCTATCCAAGCCACCCAGGAAATTACCAAAGCTAGAGGTTGAAAAACAAAACTAAACAAAACTGCAAAAAATCCAAGCATCATAATCCACGGAATAATCCAGAGAATCAAAATATTGACAATCGGAGCAACAATGGAAAGGCGTCCAAATTGAAATAAGATCAATGGGAGTGTTGCAATAATTGCAGAAAGTGTGGAAAGCAAAGATTCTTTGATCCCAAAAATTTCTGGCACTTTTTCAAAAGGCTTTCTAATTTTGACAGTCAAATAAACTAATCCTAATGTAGAAATAAATGAAAGCTGAAATCCTGCGTCCCACATCAGGATATAAGGATTTTGTACAGCCATGACGACCGCAGTGATCAGCATGACGCTGCCGACCTGTGAAACTCGCCCAGTCTGTCTCGATAAAAGGACAATAATTCCCATAATTCCAGCCCGCACAACAGAAGCACTAAGGCCAGCAAAAATGACAAATATTATGATTCCAAAACTAATCACCCAAAAGGCTTTTTTGCGAGGAACATAAAAAGCTAAACAAATACTAATCAAAATGGTCGCAATGATCGTAATGTTGTATCCAGAAATAGCTACAATATGTGTCACGCCCGTCCGACTAAAAAGTTCATTGAGTTCTCCTAGCCCTCCTCGATAACCATACAAGAGACCAGCCATAAAACTGGCTTGTGGTTCATGCCAAAGCTTATTGATCTTCTCAGCCACGACCGACTTGAGAGTGTATATTCCTCCCAAAATTTTGCTACCATCGCCTGATCCTATTTTGGTAATATTTGGATTTTGACACAAAGTGAATACTCCATAGCGAGCCAAATATTTGTCATAACGAAAATCTTCAATTGGTTCTGGCAATTCTAGACTACATTTTATTTCTAATTTGTCGCCATATTCATATCGTGGGTACAAAAATGATTTTAGATAAATATCTCCAGATATCTGGTGTTCTACTCCTGTTTTATCAACAAATTTTTGGCTGTGAACTATATACCTAACGCCATCCATTCTGACGTCTGGCTCTGCTGATACATAGCCGATGATAGTTTTTTTATCACCTGCATAATAAATAACGTTGTTGTCGTTGTTTATTGGAATAGAAATAAAAAATCTACCAACTCCAAGAATAAAAAATACCAAAGAAAACACGATGTAACGCACTAAATTATTTTTCCAAAAAATAATTAAAGTAGATAGTGAAATAAATAAAGATACATACAAATAAACAAAGTCTATTTGTAGATCTGTTACAGAAGCACAAGCAATACCAATGAGAAAACAAAAGCAAAACAGGACAAATGTTTTGCTTTTTGAATTGGTTATTTTGTTTATTCCCTCCATAGAAATAACACTATGAGTCATGCAACCCGCCCTCTATCCGCCCTTCAATCTTGATGGAGGGAGAACGTTCTAATTAGTAAGTCTCCTCCCCTTTTTAAGGGGAGGGTTAGGGTTGGGTTGCGTGGCTTGTCCACTAACTTTTAAAGTCAAACCACAATATTCAAGATTCTGCCTTTCACGTAGATTACTTTCTTTGGCTCCTGTCCGCCTAGCCACTTTACGACATTTGGTTGGGCCAGTGCCATGGACTCCACTTCGTCATCAGTGGCATCAATAGAGATTACAATAGAAGCACGAACTTTTCCATTGACTTGTACAGCCATTGAAAGTTTGTCTCCTGTAAGCTTATCTTCATCATAAGCAGACCATGCTTCTAAGGAAATGGAATCCTTGTGTCCTAGAATACTCCAAAGCTCTTCAGAGATGTGCGGAGCAAATGGAGCAAGCAGTGTAACTAGTGACTGATAGCTAGTGAGTAAAACTTTTTCTTGTTTATAAAATTCATTAACTAGCTCCATTAATTTGGCAATAGCAGTATTGAATCCAAGCTTGGACAAATCATCACCAACTTTTTGAATAGTATGATGAAGCTTTCTGTCTAACTCAAGATCTAACTTAGCATTATCACTTAATCTATCCTGCAAATTCCAGACACGATCCAAAAATCTCTTAATCCCTTTTACACCATTTTCATCCCATGGTTTGTCTTCTTCCATTGGTCCCATGAACATCTCATACATGCGCATAGTGTCTGCCCCAAATTCATTGACAACATCTGTTGGATTGATGACGTTCTCCCAACGCTTGCTCATCTTGCGACCATCTGGACCAAGAATGAGACCTTGGTGGCGATGGACGGTAAATGGCTCATCAAAATCAATGTAGCCAGCGTCATATAATACTTTGGTGAAAAATCTTGCATATAGCAAGTGTCCATTGACATGTTCTGGTCCACCGAGATAGAAATCTACTGGCATCCATTTTTTCAATGCTTCTGGTGATGCGAATTCTTTTTCATTGTGCGGATCAAGATAGCGAAAAAAATACCATGAGGAGCACATGAAGGTGTCTAATGTGTCTACTTCACGTTTCCAACCTTTACCATATTTTTCTTCCACCCCATCTTGAAAACTTGGCGAATACGTGAGCGGTGATTGACCTGTTGGTTTGAAATCTACGTCATCTGGTAAGATAACAGGGAGATCTGATTCCGGAAGTGGACGCAAATCAGGTCGGACTTCTCGCATAATTTCATCCAAAAAAGATGAAAAAATATTATACCCATGTTCAATATCAAAATGTCCAGCATCTCGTTCAATTATTATCCGCGCTTCTGGTATGTATTTTTCAAAATACTTTTTTGTCGCATCGCATGGAATATAAGGATCGTTTGTAGAAAGATATATTACAATTTCACCTACATTTTTTCTTATTTTTTTAAAATCTAAACAATCTTCTTTATCTCCAAAAAATGCTAGGGCAATTTCTTTTTCTGCATCTCCCCAGCCTTCTCTTCCAAATCCTATATACCAATCTTTTGTAGGTGTAGAAGGTGCTACTAAAACAAGTTTTCTGAACTCCATTGTCTGTGCAAGTGCTAATGCTATCCAACAGCTTAATGAGCGCGCCGTAACAACGGTGTTTGTTGTATCTTTCGATAATTCTTTTTGTGTTGCTTCAAGCCAATCATTAAATTTTGGATGCTCTGGGTGTGGTAAAAGAGGAGTTATCGATACAATGTGTTTTTCTGCAAGTTCTTTACTAATCCATGGATGAAAATGAGACTGTGGATCACTCCCCCACGCATGTAAATTCAAAACAAAATCTGGTAATTCATCAAACTTTTGACTTTCGGACTTTATGGACTTTTGACTAGTGAGCATCGGAATTGGTGCTCCCCAAAATCTCTGACGAGATACAGACCAGTCGCGGAGTTTGTACTGTACTTTTCGCTTCCCATGACCATTTTTTTCAAGCCAGTCGATTATTGCTGTTTTTGCTTCTTCTGTTGTGAGGCCGTTGAGGAAGTCGGAGTTGATGGTAATACCGGGTTCTGATACACATTCGTCATATCCGTCAAAATAGTATTTAACAAGAAGCCCTTCACCAGTATCATGCGGATAGACGTTGGATGTTTTGTTTCGCTCAAATGCAGAAACAGCTTCTTCACGTGTCATCCATATATATTCGTAGATATCTTTGTCCTCGCCATATAACGCTACTTTTTCCTCATTTTTAAGTTGCACTGAAAATATTTTCCGTATGTAATGTTTTAGTTCTTTGGATTTTGTAGTCAAAAAATGCACCCCAACCTGTCCTTTGCATTCACCGGGCATATTATTTATATATCCTGTTTCCTCGGCAAATTCTCTTTTAAGTGTTTCATAATCTGTTTCATTTTCCTCTTGTGTACCACCAGGTAAACGATACAGATCATTCTTCTTTTCATACATAACCAGCACCTTACCATCTCTTTCCAACAATCCGTAAACTCCAACACTCTTTTCTTCTCCTTCTAGCGGATCTCCAATATCTTTTGCCACTACCTCCCGAATCGGCAACCCAAACTTCTTCGCAAACTCAAAATCCCGTTCATCATGTGCAGGCACTGCCATAATAGCACCAGTGCCGTAGGTCGCAATAACATAGTCTGCAATCCAAATAGGAATCTCTTCATCATTGGCAGGATTCACCGCTTTGACACCTTTCAATTCAACTCCAGTTTTATCTTTTTCAATCTGCCGATCCAGATCTGTTTTCTTTGATGTTTCTTCAATATATTTTTCCACTTCATCCCAGTTTGTAATATTATCTTTCAAATCCTGTACATACTGCCCCTCTGGTGCAAGCACCATATATGTCGCACCAAAAAGTGTGTCCGGACGAGTCGTAAACACTTCAATCACATTTCGTAATTTCGTACTTTTCGTATTTCGTATATCAGCACTTTCACCAACTTCATAAACATTAAACTGTATCAATGCCCCTTCAGACCGCCCTATCCAATCCTTCTGTCTCTTGATGGTCTCGGCTGGCCAATCAATCCTGTCTAGGCCTTCAAGAAGTTTATCGGCATAATCAGTAATTTTTAAATACCATTGTTCCATTTCTTTTTGGATGACAACAGTATCACAACGTTCACAATGTCCGTCTACTACTTGGGCATTGGCTAGCACTGTCTTACAGCTCTCGCACCAATTGACTGCTTGCTTCTTGCGATAAGCCAAACCACGCTCGTACATGAGAAGAAAAAACCATTGCGTAAATTTGTAATATCCAGGATCGCTTGACCGTACAAACCGATCCCAGTCTACAGATACTCCCAGAGCTTTCACTTGTGAGACAAAATTTTCGGTAGTCTTATCAATAGTTTCTTGTGGATGGACATTAGTCTTGATCGCATAATTTTCTGCAGGAAGTCCAAAAGAATCAAGTCCAAAGACTTGCAGGACTTTCTTGCCTTTCATTCTTTGATAACGAGCATAGATATCGCAAGCAGTGTACACTTCGGCATGACCAACATGCAGACCACTGCCAGATGGATACGGAAGCTGTGGCAAAATGTAGCACTTGTTTTCTGGCGTGACATCTTCGGGCGTAGCAAAAGTCTTGTGTTCTTCCCAATGTTTTTGCCACTTAGCTTCAATTAATTTTGGATTATAATTTTCCATACTCTATGCATCAATATATTGGATAATAATTTTTTGTTTTTCTTCCCACTCACCAGTAGTACGTCCTGAAAATTTGAATGTTAAATTTCCATTTTACTAGCCACTCTTTCGATAGCCTTGACAAAAGCAGCAGTGCGCATATCTATATTATATTTTTCTTTGGTTTCCCAAACTTCATGAAAAGCGTCAACTATTATTTTTTCTAATTTTTCAAGAATATCTACTTCACTCCAGTGTTCACCTTTGATATTTTGATCCCATTCAAAATAACTGACTGTAACTCCACCAGCATTAGCAAGTACATCAGGTACAACTATAATACCTTTTTCTTTCAAAATTTCATCTGCTTCTGGCGTAGTTGGTCCGTTGGCTAATTCTACGATACTTTTGGCCCTAATATTACCAACATTCTCAGCAGTAATGACATTCTCCAGAGCAGCTGGCACAAGAATATCCACAGCAAGCTCCAGAATCTCCTCATTTGAAATTGCCTCTGTACTACCAAAACCAACTACCGAACCAGTCTTTTCTTTATACACAGTCAAGGCACTTATATCTAGTCCATCATCTGATTTGATTCCCCCTTTGGAATCACTAACCGCCACAATCTTGTACCCCATCTCAGCCAAAATCTTGGCCATAAAGCTACCAGCATTACCAAATCCCTGAATAGCCACAGTAGTCTCGCTTGGTACTAGGCCAAGTTTAGTAGCCAATTCTCTGGTGCAATAAGCTCCGCCTTGAGCAGTTGAAAATCCCCTACCTTCTGAACCGCCCTGCTCAATTGGCTTACCAGTGATTACTCCTGGATCTGAGTGACCAACCAGCTTTTCATATTCATCACGCATCCAAGCCATGATCTGAGGAGTAGTATAAACATCTGGTGCTGGAATATCCTTATCAGACCCGATATCACGCCAAATCTTCTCTATATATCCTCGTGACAATCTTTCTATTTCTCCTTCAGACAGTTCCTTTGGATTGACAATAATACCACCCTTTCCACCACCCATCGGGATATTGACTGTCGCACACTTGACCATCATCCAAAAAGAAAGAGCCTTCACTTCTTCAAGAGAAACGTTCCAGTGATAGCGAATACCGCCTTTGTAAGGCCCAAGAGCGTTATTGTATTGGCTTCTAAAGCCTGTAAATACTTTGGTGGAGCCATTATCCATTTTGACAGGAATAGATACTGTGAGAACTCTCTCAGGGCTCTTCAAAATCTCATGTACATCGGAATTCAAATTTATAATTTTGGAAGCATTATCAAGTTGCTTCATGGCATTTTCAAACTGGTTCATATGGTTAAGTAATACTTAAATGTTCACATCTTACGCCTGCTAGATTAAGTCGTCAAACTGAGCTATGCAAAAAATGTGTAAAAAAAAGACGCCCAATGAAGAGCACTTTTAAAATTTTACTGCTTTGTTTTTTTATAATGTTTCACTATGACATTGCCAATTTTGTATACTATCCAGATTACCAATAAATAAATGAGAATGACTGGAATATACACTACCAACCAAATTACCCACTCGACTATATACTGTAATTGATCTACCAAATCTCGCACAGAATCTTTCACCACTCCCCAAGGTTTCCACTTGCTATCAGTATCAAGTACTGGAAGAACACTTGGGTCAGTAGATAGATAGACAGTCAATGTTGACAGGTCGGCACTTTGTTGTAAATATTTCATCCGACCTTCAATTCTATCAATGTTACTTCGGACATTGCTTAGTTCTCTTTGCACAGCCAGAATATCTTCAATTTTGAAAGCCTGTTTCATGATATTTAAAAATTGTGTTTCTGTAGCTCGCAAATTTGTCAATTGAGCATCAAGATCAACAAACTCTTCAGTCACGTCTTGTCCATCCATACGTTCAGAAACTACTTCACCATAAGTTTTGACCTCCTCGATACCTGTATCAAAAGAACCAGCTGGAATACGCACTGTAATACTACCACTCAAGAGAACACCAGATTTATTGACGTCGCTACTGACAATGAAGCCACTTTTGGCATTGGTATATTCACTTATTTTTTTAATCGCTTCACGAACATCTTTCACAACCATAGATATGTTGGCAGTCTTGATAATCAAGCGGTCTTGTGCCTGAATGTTAACCGCACCAGAAGCCGATGAAGCAAATACAGTATTGCCAACGGTCATTTTCATTTGACTGCCAGAAAATCCAGCTTCTTGTACAGTAGCTAAACCATGTGTTTCCTCTACGCTGTCGTACATCATCATATCTCTATCTAAAGACACCTCACCATACGAAGAAGAATCTGTAGCAGTGGATAAGTTGTTACGTACAACATTACGTCCGATTGATAATGCAATTATAAATACTACTGCACTACTAATTAAAAGTCCTATTTTGAAATTTTTTGACATATTAATTATTTTTTACCTCTCATTTTACCAATTTATGTGTCTTGACTAACCAGACCACTTTACTTTCTGGATGGAACTATACCACTACAAAGCATATCTGCTCTTGTCAACAATTCATCTTCAGCATCCAGATTTCTAACTACTCTGCCCGTGTCACATTTATAACAAGGGTGCGCCCTATCTCTGCTTTTACCATTAACGTCTACATGTCTATCATGACACTCACTCACAGTCACTGCGTCATTAGTTGAGGTGTCGGGGCACATTACAATACCAGACACACAGCAAGCTATGGTGAATTTACCCCGATGGATTAAATAAGTTAACATAATATCGTAAGTTGTAAGTATACAAAATTTTATAAAAAAAAACAATCCAATTAAGGATTGTTAAGGTGTTAAGGTGATTAAACATGTTTATCCACCATTTCTTTTAATTTTTCTTTAGTCATTCCGCCAACAAGCTGATCTACCACTTCTCCGCCTTTGATAAGAAGGAAAGTGGGAATACTCATCACTCTGTATTTTCCGGCTATAGCTTGATTCTCGTCTACATTTAGCTTGGCTACTTTTACTTTTCCGACATCATATTCACTAGCCAATTCCTCTATGATGGGTCCCATCATTTGACAAGGACCACACCATGGAGCCCAAAAATCTACCAAAACTGGCACACTAGATTGCAAAGCTTCTGCTTCAAAATTATCGTCTGTAAGAACTAATTCCGACATATTTTTTCTTTTTTAAATTAAAAACTTTTTCTGAGTTAATTTTAACACACGAAAAATAAAGGGCAAGTGTGGATAATTAAGCTGCCTTATCTACTCTTGATTTATCCTTCATGTCAAGTACCACTTTTTTTAAGAGTGATTGCAAATGCTTGTCAACACCACTTTTAGCAATATAATTTTCTAGTTCAGATGAAATTTCTTGATCATTTTTTTGCAAATATTCCATTACCTTGATAGTCGCAACTTCTAAGTTTCCTTTTGATTGAAAATGGATCTTAGATATTTCTTCAAGAATATTAGCATCTTCTTCTGAGAGAGAAACTTCAGTAGTCTCACCTTCTGTACTATCAACATCGGAAGCCATAATACTGTCATTCTCTCCCTCTACTATCTGCCCATAATAAAAACTTATATCAAAAATTTCTTCATTACCATAACAGTCAATTACTTTTAATTGATAGGAAAAACCCTTGTTACCCAAAAAGTTACCATAAATTGGATCAACA
>PFPK01000022.1 GCA_002793015.1 Candidatus Magasanikbacteria bacterium CG_4_10_14_0_2_um_filter_37_12
GGAATTACCATTTAGCCGTTAAGTGATAATCCCAGAATCTCTAGGGAGATTCTACTTAATTTTATTACTATTAGGCAACAGGTCTAATGACTCTATTATACAAAGCAATGCCAAGCCCTGCAAAAACCAGATCCTGTACGTACTATTGCATCTTCTATAATTTTACCATCAACATCTTGATCATCTGTCGCGTCATACCCCAAAAAAAACATTGATAATTTCTTCATTTTTATTGTTATAGACAAGAAATGATATATCTACTTTGTCTTTTCGTGGACCTACGAGAGAATATGTTTTTTCACCTTTCAAATATAATGTGTCTCCAGCAAATGTAAAAGGTATTTTTGGTGTTCTAGAATCTTTAAAAAACCTACCTCCTCTATGTTCAGAAAAAACAAGATCTGTTAAATTGAGATGTTCTAAATCTACTGACATTTTTATATCGCATACATCCCCTAAACTACGCTCCATTCCATCTACAGACATAATAACAATTTACTACTAAATTAAAATAATTTCTATTTACTGTTTACTAATTACTATTTACTCTTCCCCATCTTCCCCTTCACAAACCACACCGCCGCGCCAACTCCAGCGACACCAAGCAAAATCAAAACTAACAAATTATGAAATAACATTGAAATAAGAATCACAACAATAGATAATACAAGTGCGATAATAAATGTAACACCACGAGTAATGCTACCACCAATACTTCCAAGTGCTGGGATGACAGAAAGAAGTACGCTAATAGGACCTAAGATTGAAGCAAGGCCCATCCACATCATGAGAAAGCCAATCACACGCAGAGCCCACAACCACACTCTATACTCACCATGCATAGCAGTGACAGATTCTTCCAGACCAGTACGTCGTGCTTCGTATAGTGTCTTGTCTGTCTTTTTATCCAGATATGGACCAAGTTTGTCGCCATTCAGTTTTGCAAACACAGTCGTCTCTCTGTCAGACTCTGTAACGCTATACGAAATACGTACATCACCAACGACAGGATCGTTCATACTTGAATCCCCGATATAAATATATTTGCCATTTACGATTTCACCATAAGTTGGCAACTGAACATTTTTTGTGTTCAAAGGTAGTGCCGCGCTTCCGGGCAAAGACAATGCTTTCATATCAACCTTATACACGCCAAGCATGCCATTTGGCGCTTTTGTTGAAATGGACTTTATACTTGTTATTTTATTTTCATGTTCTGCCGGAATTTTGAAACTACCAGAATCAGCTGGACTGCTTGTCCATTCTTTCACATAATTATACGTCTTCGTTACTTCTTGTGATCCTCCAAGTTTGTCTTCTGTTTTTGATGTAACTTTTTCTACCCATGTGTATGTTTCCACATTTCTACTCACTGCTAAATAATTGCCAGAAACAAGATACTCACCATCGCCAATAAGATCATCAGTTTTGAAAATTCCTATTGCTGCGACAAGAGCTCCTTGCAAATCATCGTGTGATTCAAGCACGCTTGCATTTACTTGCACAGCGTTTTTGGCAATTTCTGACTTGTCTACTCTACCTTCATTCATGTAAATAACGACGAATGAAGCGAGAAAAAGCAAAAGTCCAAAGAAAATTCCCTTAAACGATCCGCCGATGCTGGAACCAAAGCCGATTTTGGTTGTTTCGGTGAAAGTATCTGGAGACATATAAACAAGAGTTAGATAGAACACAGATTGAACTGATAAAACTGATTAGAACAGATCTATGAAAATCTGTTAGATCTGTTAAATCTGTGTTCTATTAATTATAGAATTTAGAATTAAAATAATCTTTAAGCTCCCCAATATCCACCCTTTCTTGCTCCATCGTATCACGATCTCTCACCGTAACTTTCTTATCTTCAAGACTATCAAAATCAACAGTCACACAATATGGCGTACCAATTTCATCTTGCCTTCTATATCTTTTTCCAATACTTCCTGTTTCGTCATGCTGAGTCATCCAAGTACCACGCAAACTATTTTGAATTTCATTAGACAAATTCTGCAATGGTTCTTTTTTAGAAAGTGGTAAAATCGCTATCTTGATTGGTGCTAGATCTTTATGAAGACGAAGAACATATTCTTTTTCATGTTTGGCGTCGTCAGAACCACTGCGAGCATCTATTTCTTCATAAGCATCAATAAGAAAAGCCAAAGTAGCCCGATCAGCTCCGTCTGAAGTCTCAACAATATGGGGAATAAACTTTTCATTTTTTTCTTGATCAAAATAACTCAAATCTTGCCCACTATATTCACTATGACGAGACAAATCCCAATTTCCTCGATCATGAATACCTGCAAGCTCTTTGAATCCCATGCCTGGATAATTGTATTCAATATCCCAAGCTTCAGCTGCATAGTGAGCAAGTTCATCTGATTTGTGTTGTCTAAACTGCAAATTTTCTTTTTTCATTCCAAAATCCAAATACCACTGCATCCTTGCTTTTTTCCACATCTCAAAAACTTCCTTTTTTTGATCTGGATGAATGAAATACTGTTGTTCCATTTGTTCAAACTCGCGTGTTCTGAAAGTAAAATTCCCCGGAGTGATTTCATTTCTAAAAGCCTTTCCAATCTGGGCGACACCAAATGGAATTTTCTTTCTCATCGACTGTTGAACATTTAGAAAATTAACATAAATCCCTTGACAAGTCTCTGGTCGTAAATAAATTTGACTGGTGTTATCTTCCAATGCTCCCATAAAAGTTTTAAACATTAGATTGAACTTTCGTACATCAGTCAAATCTCCTCCACAATCTGGACAGACTACATTATGTTTATCCCACTCGCATGGTCTGAAATCTGGCTTAATTCCTTTGGCTTCTAGCAAGTGATCTGCCCTCCATCTTTTCTTACAATCTTTACAATCAACCAATGGATCAGTAAACCCAGCAATGTGCCCACTAGCCTCCCAAGTCTTTGGATGCATCAAGATAGCAGCGTCCAATCCGACAACATCATTTCTCTCTTGCACCATCGCTTTCCACCAAGCTCTTTTTACATTATTTTTGAGCTCCACGCCAAGTGGACCGTAATCATAGCATGATGAAAGACCTCCATAAATTTCTGAAGACTGAAAGATGAAGCCACGACGTTTGGCTAGAGATACTATTGGTTCTAGATTTTCTAAACTCATATATTTTATTTTCTTTAAAATACAAGAAACAAAACACAAACAAATCTCAAAAAACAAATAATAAATAATAAATTTGGAAACTGGAGCCTGTTATTTATTTGAAAATTGTCTCTTGCTTCTTTGTGGTTAATTATACCAACTATTTTATAATAAAAAAAGACAGCCAAAAATACTGTCTCGGGGTCCGATGTTACTTCGGACGGTTCCACCCGAGTTGTCCGACTTGATCTCGGACCACTCTTTGTATTTTCCACGTATATCTGCGAATATTCCGCATTCAATCCGCATCTTTACCACCTCCACAGTTGCCAATACTGTTTCATCAGTGGTATTATTTATAATAACATTTTGATGAAGAAAGTCAAGCGAACGTAAAGTGAACATAAAGCCAAAATATAAAAATACCAATTGAATCATGAAAAACGGAAGTTTCAAAATAGGACAACAATTTTTTAAAAAAATATAATGAAACCACATACAAAACACCTGGAAAATTTATAAAAAAAATAGCTGTTCTCATAAATTTTTCTATACAAAAAACACCCCAATAAAATTGGAGTGTTTTTAAACTTGTGAGAGAAATTATGAAATTCTGCTAACTTTAACAGCGTTCAAACCTTTTGGACCTTCAGCGACTTCAAATTCTACTTTGTCACCTTCACGAAGATCGTTGTACTCTACGTCTACAAGCTCGCTAGAATGAAAGAAAAGATCTTTCTCTTCACCTTCACGCGAAATAAAACCAAACCCCTTATCGGTAAGTCTGGCAATTATACCTTGTTGCATAAATTGTAAAACAAATGAATAATTTACCCGCCTTGGGCGGGCTCATCAAATCCAGCATAGCCCCCACCCTGGGTGGGCGGGTCAAACTCGACTATGTTTGTTTTACAATACTGTTTTTGATGGCTATACAGTACTATATATAAAAAAATTTGTCAATAGACGACTTGGGACGATAAGGAAATTCTATTAACTCTCCAAAACCAATGTCACTGGCCCATCGTTAATCAAGCTAACCTGCATATAGGCACCAAATTTCCCAGCAGAAACTTTTACACCAAGCTCATCAATTTTCTTTACAAAATAATCATACAAAGGTTCAGCTACTTCTGGTCTAGCAGCATCAATAAAACTTGGCCTGTTCCCCTTTTTACAATCAGCATAGAGGGTAAATTGTGAGACTACCAAAATGTTTCCTGCAGACTGAATGATATTGTTGTTCATCTTCCCATCTTGATCTTCAAATATTCTTAATTTCGCCAGTTTATCTACCAATTTTATGACCTGTTCTTTTGTGTCATTGTGCGTAATCCCAAGTAAAACCAAAAAACCATGGTCAATTTGACCTATGGTTTTGTTATCCACACTCACTTTTGCTTCAGAAACTCGCTGTACAACTAAACGCATATTTTATGCTCTACACTCTTAAAATTCTTTACTACATTTCAAACAATGAGTATCTCTTTTTAAACAGTATATATCTCTTTCTCTTTTTCATCACCAATAATTTTTATTGTATCATTATACTCTTTGACAACCTTGTCCACTCCTTCTTGATAGGTATATTTTTCATCTTCAGAAATCGTTTTGTCTTTTTCTGCTTTCGCAATCTCTTCACGAACTTCCTCTCGAATTTTACGAATAACAATACGAGCTTGCTCCAATTTATTGTGCAAAACCTTTATCAATTCGCTTCTTCTATCCGTTGTAAGATCAGGAAGAATAAGACGAATCATCACCCCATCATTGACTGGATTTAAACCTAAGTCAGAGTTACGAATTGCTGTTTCAATATTTTGCAACACACCTTTGTCCCAAGGTTGAACATTGATTGTCTTGGCATCAGCTACCGAAATAGAAGCCAAACCTTTTAATGCCTGTTTGCTACCATAGGCTTCCACCGTAAGATCCTCTACTATTGCGGGGGTAGCTCGCCCAGTTCGCAAAGAAGAAATCTCTGATTTCAAATGTTCAATGGTCTTATCAAATTTTTCTTGATTCATGCCGACAAAATCCATATTGTTTATAACGTTAAATAATAATTTAGATCTGCATTAATTATAGGCTACTAGTCGGTTATTCCTTTGGAGGAATTGTAAAACCAAGATAAAGTAATTCTGATCTCTCAGGATGAACTCTAAGTGCTGTTGGTATTTGTCCAGAAGGCATTTTTCTAGTAATCCAATTACTGCCTCCATCAATACTGCGATAAAATGTAGAACGATTGTTGATAGTAGCTGTATAATAAATTTCTCTATCGTTCTCCGGATTTATGGCAAAGCTATAAATTTGGGCACTTCCTGGTGGAGTGATCAAACTTAAAGTATCCCAATTCACACCACCATCCTTTGAGACCAAAATACCATAGGTCGAAATCCAGTACAAGGTATCTTTCTTGTTTGGGTGAATATAAAAATATCGAAACTCTGTTGCTTTGGAATATTTTTTCAGCCCTTCTACCAATGAATTCCAAGTCAATCCACCATCACTAGATCTATATAACCCTTGCGACTTTGTAATTAAATATATCACTCCTGGTTGAGCTGGATCTGCTATTAAGCTAACAATATTACTCTTAAATCTCTTAGAGACAGACCAACTCTTTCCGAGATCAAAGCTCTGGAGCAAATCACCATTAGTTTCTGCTAAGAGAATCTGATAAGGTGAAAACGGATTAACAAGTAATGCCCGAATGCCAGCACTGGTACGAGATTCACGATACACTTCCTCCCAAGTGCGGTTGCAATCAATGCTCTTATAAACGTGGCTTCCGTCAGTAGCATAAACAGTACAGACATCTTCTGGATGAATAGCAATGCTATAAACAAAACCAGAAGACAATGGGCTGGAGGCCTGTTGCCAAGTTTTACCGTCATCATAGGTATAAAAAAGCCCTTGCTCTCTAGATAACCAATACATAGTTTTGGTATCCTGAAGATCTGGAATTAATCTATAAACACTGACATTAGAAATATTTTGAACACCTTGAGCTGTTGGTTTGGTCGAAATCGGTTGCCAAGATTCACCTTTGTCTACTGAAACAAACATACCACCTGGACCAGATGTCTCTACCCCATTAGATTGAGAAATTGACAAACAACCTGCACCTAGCAATAGGGGTAAGGCCACGACCAAAATTAGTTTTAAAAAAGATGTTGTCATAAAATAAAATTAACTTGTCCTGCGAAGTTGTAAGCGAAGCATGGCTAAGGTAACTTCAATAAAACTTGCTCCACCAAAAGACGAGGGTGAACATTCTTATTTAACATTTCTATAGTATACAAGATTTGATTATATATATCTACTAGTTCCTTTTTATTTATTTCAAAACTCTCAGACAAAAGCATGGACTGCCAGACAAATAAGACATCTTGTAATTTGTCCCTGGCCACAATATGATCAGTCTTATCTCCAAACAAATCATCAACATTTTTTAGCTTTTCATAAAATGGTTTTCCGATTAAATTGACAAATCGCTTTCTTTCTAGCTTGTAATTATCAAAAGATTCCAAATCATTTTTCCAGACTATTGCTTTACCCGGAAGACCTTGAGAATACTTAACAATTTCTTTGGACAATTCGTCATTAAAACTTTCTTGCACAAAATATTCCGCAATCTCAATTTTGTTCACTGGATAAAAATAGACTACCTGACAACGAGACCTTATAGTCGCCGGTAAAAGATCCTCGTCAGTAGTGATGAGAAAAATAACTGTCCATAAACTTGGTTCTTCCAAAGTTTTTAAAAGAGCATTTGAGGCGCCGATACTCATTTTTTCGGCTTCATCAATAATTGCCACTTTGTATTTTTTGCCAAAAGCACTACTAGTCAAAAAATTTTTCACCCCTTGCAATTGTTCAATAGAAATGTTTTTTTTGGTTTTACCAGTTTTTTCATCTTGCTCTTGTCCGACTATCAAAAAATCTGGAGTAGCCACAAGTTTTTCTCTAGTAATTTCAAATAATCTTGCACTAAACTCCTTGGCAACAGTAAGTTTGCCAACTCCTCTTGGTCCAACAAAACAATAAGCATGGCTCAAATTGTCATTTTCAATCACCTTACCAAAAAACTCAAAAACTGACTTGTGTCCAATAATATCATCTGACATATGAACCTATTGTAGCATATTTTCAAAACTCAGACAACAAGATGTTTAGTGTCTCTGTAGCACATTTCTCCCACGAAAAATTCTCTGCACGTCTGATCCCTTTCTCAACATGAGACATTCTATATTCAATATTCTCTATCAATTTTACAACTGCTTCAGCAATATCTTGTATATTTTCAGGATCAACATATACACAAGCATCTTCTCCCACTTCTTCCAAACTACTGCCACACGACGTAACCACAGGTGTACCACAAGCCATGGCTTCTAAAATCGGAATACCAAATCCTTCATAAAGGCTAGGAAACACAAAAACTTCGGCTACGTTCATAATATACGGGACATCTTCTTCATCTACCCAACCGGGTGTAATGATATCATTTTTATATTTTGAATTTTCAATCGCTTGTTGAACCTTCTCATAGCCATAACCAGGTTTGCCAACAAGAATCAATCGGACTTCGGACTTCGGACTTCGGACTCTCAAATTCTCAAAGGCTTGAATTATGTGCCATGTATTTTTCTTCTCCTCAAGTCTCCCAACTGTCATCAAAAAAGGTTTCTCAATTCCATATTTTTTCAATACTTCGCCAATCTTTATTTTATTCTCAATCTTCCTATATTTTTTATCATACCCGTGATGTACAACGTCAACGTCGGCCGAAGTCTGAGAGTCGAAAACTGAAGTCAGTTCATTTTTCGTAAAATGTGAAGGAACAATAATCTTCCATAATTTTTTCAAAGCAAATTTTGCACTCCACACCGAATACCACCTCTCAAACCAGTTGTAACTTTCTGGAAATTTGGTGGCAGCGATATCATGAATGGTCACCACGGTTTTCTTCGGATGGATAATGGGGAAAACATGTGCTGGAATAAATAACACATCTGGTGGATGACGAAACATCTCCCAGCTCATTCTAATCTGCGTCCAAAATCTCTTCGGTGGCCAACGTAAAACTTTTTCATTCCACCTATCTGGTAACTTGGCTAACTTCCCTTGCAAGGGTTTGTCAGTATATAAAACAAATTCTAAATTTTCAAAATCCCTTACTCCTTTTCTATTACTACTTGATTTCTTTAACTCCTCAATCACAAAATAAGCATACCACTCTACACCCGTCTTATACTCATGATTGGCTCGGCTAGCGTCGATTCCGATGATCATATTTTTATTCCTAAAGTTTTCAAATATTGAATAAAGATATCTACATCATTTTTTTCATGATCAAAAAAGTATGTTTGAAAGCCCATTTCTTTTGGCACAACAAGATTTTTTTCGCTATTATCCACAAATACACATTCCTCTGCTTGCATATTTGTTTTTTCAAGCGCTTTTTCAAATATTTTAGCACCATCTTTCATTTCGCCAACGACAGCTGAGGTAATAATATAGTCGAAAATATTGTTAAATCCAAATTCATCAACGATATCTGCCATTCGATCTCGTGAATTGGAAGTAATAATACCAGTGACAAACTCTCTATCATGTAATTGATGGGCAAGCTCAACCATTTTTATATTCAAAGGAACATGGCGATTTACATATTGAAGAACATCTATATTAATATCGTTACCAAGACAATCACAAAAATCTTGCCACATGTCTTTATGATCTATACTACCGGACTTAAGCTCATCATTAAACTTAAGATAACATTCACTAATCTTTTCTTTCGCCAAACCAGTCTGCTCGACGAAATTATTAAAAATAGTAACACGCCCAGCACTGTCAGTAGTGAGCACTCCGTCGAAATCAAAAAATATCACTTTGATCATAGATTAATCTCCTGCACAAAAGTAAATCAAATTAATTTTTTCCTTTTCTAGAAAACAGCAACAAAATCAAACAAGACAATACGTAACTCATTACTACACAAGCCAAAAATATCACTGCCCAGCGATTGGCATACCCAAAATCAAAAAATTCTCGATTGTGCATAGACTGGATACTTTTCCAAAACGAAGATGAAGCAAAACCTGGCATACACTCATGGGCATTGCAACCAATAGTTGTCCAGATAGACAAAAACCACGATGTGATAAATACTATAAAAAAAAGCATGATTTTTTGTACGTTTGGTTGAAAGAATTTTTTGAGATGCATATTTTATAAGTTTGATGTATTTGCCATACAGCCTGCAGCATATGCCGAGGCTTCCCCTGCTTTAGTGTCAGCCCATTCTGCAAACACTGCTGCCCTGCCTGCTTTGACCTCTGCTTGTTCGGCATTGTACACTGCTTCCTGAACATGATTATTGACGACTTCTACTCGAATAATAAGGATCACAAGTAGCACAAAAATAAAAAACTCAGGGGCGTAGGATACGATTTTTTTCATATATATAAATTAATTAATAAATTACTTTGAATTACCTTTTTATAATGTAATTTATTTTAAAAAAACAGTATTTTTTCCCCTAAATAATAGCTGTCTTAATTATTTTTTGGGACACAATCATTTCCCCATTCATCCATATCGGTTTCGATATCGTATCGACTAAATGGCACAATTTTACAAATATACTCAGGACAATTTTTGGCGTTAGATGATTGAAATTGTTCTCTACAATAAATTTCCTTATCCTCTTTTGAGGCATTTTGCTGTATTTTATTCATGTTTAAATTTGATATTTTTTTGACTGTAATCCAACTTATTCCTGCAATAATAAACAATACAACTATCAAAGAAACAATAATCTTTATATATTTTACTTTCATAATTTTAATCAATGATATAAACCCTAGCCCCGATAAATCGAGATCTGGGAACCTGCAGTCAAGCAGGTTAAACCACACCCTCGTCCCATACCAAAGTACGAGGTCAAGATTAATATAATTTTTTAATCAAACATTTGTTGGTGTGAAAAAAACAAAAAGTAAACCGAGAAATATACTTATTTTGTCAAAAACTGCGTGGAACAAAGCAAGTTTTGCCTGCCCGTCGAAGTGGTAGGTAGGATGATTAGTATATTTCGAAATGACAGATAAAAAACCTAAGTATAAGTTCTTTGTTATAATCATTATAGACCAATTATTCATTAATACAAATTTTTATAACCTTGGTATTTTACATCCTCCCCCACCATCTCAGTCTTCACTGTGTTCAATATCAAACTCTTATCTACTCCTCCAACCCCCCTACCGCCAACCACAGGCACAGCACTGACGCCTCCAATAATCTTCGGAGCGATATAAAATAAAACTCGATCAACAAGCAAAGGATCAAGTAAAGCATCGTCCACAAAGTAACCGTGTGTACCACTGCCACCTTCCACATACAGGTGTTGGATATTATATTCTTTACCTAGATATTGGAGTAATTTTTTTAGAGAAACTTTTTTGGGACCAAAAGATTTGAACTCTACCATGGCTTTTTGAAATTTGTTTTTGTTTTTTTCTGAAGCCAAATTGGTACAAACCACAAAAACATTCTGATCTCGAAAGACATCCAAATTAGTATCCAAATCCAAAGTCGGATCAATAATCACCCGCAGTAAATTCTTTTTTTTAAATTTCCCATGTGAAGCCAACTCTGGATTGTCGGCCCGCACAGTCCCAGATCCGACCAAGACGGCATCACACATACTCCTCTCTATACGAGCATCTTTGCGAGCTTTTTCGCCAGTGATCCATTGAGATTGTCCTGTCTTCGTCGCCACTCTCCCATCCAGACTAACCCCAGCTTTGAGAGTTACATATGGTAAGCCTGTAGTCATCCACTTGAAATAAGACTGCATAAATATGTTTATTTCTTTATAATCTACAGAATTTTTGGAAATATACTCCACTTCAATATTATTTTTTTTCAAAATATCATAGCCTTTACCATATACTTTTGGAAAAGAATCTTTCATGCCAATCACTACTTTTCGTATTCCAGAAGAAACCAACAGATCAGTACAAGGAGGAGTCTTACCAAAATGACAGCAAGGTTCTAAAGTGACATACATAGTAGCACCTTGCACACCAAATTTGGCTTTATCTATAGCCATAACCTCGGCATGTGGCCCACCATACTTTTTGTGCCAGCCTTCTCCAACTATCTGTCCATCTTTTACCAACACAGCACCAACACTAGGATTTGGCGAAGTATGCCCAATCCCCTTTTTTGCTAATTGAATGGCGCGTTGCATAAACATATCGAAAATTTGAAATTTGAAATTCTTAATTTGAAAACAATTTTTAATAATTTAATGATTCAATTTTAAAATTTTATTCATTTATAATTGTTTGTAAATTTCAAATTATTCAACAAGTGCCCCATCTTGTCCTTCTTTGTCTGCAAATATTGATCATCGACACCATTGGCTGAGATCTCAATAGACACTTGTTCCACCACGTCAATCCCATATCCTGTGATACCACCAATTTTTTTAGGATTATTGGTCATCAAACGAACTTTTTTGACACCAAGATCTCGGATAATCTGAGCACCAATCCCATACTCACGCAAATCTTCTGGTAAGCCTAAAGCTAAATTTGCTTCGACAGTGTCAAGACCTTTTTTGTGCTGTAATTTATAAGCTTTGATCTTATTGATCAAACCAATTCCTCGACCTTCTTGCTCCATATAGAGCACTACCCCTTTTCCTTCTTTTTCAATATCAGTCATGGCTTTGTGTAATTGTTGTCCACAATCACAATGGAGAGAACCAAAAACATCTCCGGTAAGGCACTCTGAATGCACCCGAATTAAAACTGGAGTATTGCCACTCACTTTTCCTTTTATAAGAGCCGTATGCAAAGTATCGTGAAGTAAATCTTTGTAAACTTTCATTTCCCAAACACCTGTCTTGGTCTGTAATTCTGTTTCTGCAGCCAATTCAATAAATGATTCATTTTTATGTCTATAGGCAATCAAATCTGTCACAGAGACCATGACCAAATTATGTTCTTTGGCAAACCTAAACAACTCTGGCAAACGCATCATCGTCCCATCACCATTCATTAATTCACTAATTACTGCCACAGGCTTCACCCCAGCCAAAATACACAAATCAACAGAAGCCTCTGTATGCCCGGCTCGCCATAGCACTCCGCCATGCTGAGCTCTCAATGGAAAAACGTAACCAGGTCGAAAAAGATTTTCAGGATTGGCATCTTCAACAATAGCTGTCTTGATTGTTGCCACTCGGTCCTTAGCAAAAATACCTGTAGTTGCACCTTCTTTAGCCTCAACAGTGACTGCAAAAGCAGCTTCTAATTTGGAAATATTTTTGGCTACCGTTGGTGGAAGATCTAATTTGTCGGCCAACTTATTTTTTATGAAAAGACAAACAACTCCGCCAGTGTGACGAATAATAAAAGCCATTTGCTCTTCTGTAAGATGCTCTGCTGAGACCACCAAATCCCTTTCATTTTCTCGATCTTTGTCATCAACGATGATAACTATCTCCCCACGTTTGATAGCATCAATAGCATTTTTTATTGAATCAAAATTTGTTTTCATAATTCATAATCCACACAAAAACTATAAACTACAAACTATGAACCAAGGACTACTTCGTCGCCATAATACTCCGCTTATAACTTTCTAAATTCTCAAGAGCAATACCCGTCCCTTTGGCTACACAAAGCATAGGCTCGTCAGCTACATAACAAGCCACGCCTGTCGCTTGGGTAACCAGCTCATCTAGATTACGAAGTTGGCTAGACCCTCCAGACATAATGATTCCTTTTTCCATTACATCCGCTGACAATTCTGGAGGAGTATCATGAAGAACACTTTTGACAGCATCAATCAGTCCTTCCAAATCAAGCTGAAGAGCTTCTGTGGTATCACTTGAAGTAACTTTGATAATTCGTGGTAAACCAGAAATCATATCCCGACCCTTCACCTCAATTTCTAAAGGTTTACTCATAAACATGGCTGAGCCTACCATTATTTTTACCTCTTCGGCTGTTCTTTCACCTACTGCCAAACCGTATTTCTTACGAATGTGTTCAGCAATAGAACTGTCAAAACGATTGCCACCAATCCGAACAGATCCACAAGAAACAATGCCACCAAGAGAAATAACGGCAATTTCTGCTGTTCCACCACCAATATCAATAATCATATGACCGCTAGCCGTCCCAATCGGAATATCTGCTCCAATCGCTGCAACAATCGGCTCTTTGATAATATAGGCTGCTTTTGCACCAGCAGCCATAGTTGCGTCTATCACAGCTCTACGCTCTGTAGAAGTGATGCCAGCAGGTACAGCCACCATTACCTCTGGACGAAAAAGGCGAGCCCCACCAATTGCTTTATTAATAAAATAGCGAAGCATTGCTTCGGTAGTTCGATAATTTGCTACAACTCCATCTTTCAATGGTCTTTCTGCTATGATGGTATCTGGCGTGCGCCCAATCATATCTTTGGCTTCCAGCCCGACTGCCAAAACTTTCCGATCTCCAGCTGATATTGCTACTACCGAAGGTTCGTTAATTACAATACCGTGCTTTGGAACATGCACCAAGACATTTGTCGTACCAAGATCAATTGCTACTTTTTTAATCCACATAATTTTTTAGAGTAAGCAGAATAAGCAGAATAGGCTAAGTACACAGAATAAGCTATACGAATAACTTAATCTGCTTAATCTGCTTAATCCCCTTAATCTGCTTTCAAGCTTATATTAAACTTCCGATCCAACCTCAAATCACCTTTATATTCATAAACTCTATCCCCCCAGTGTTGTTCTTCTTCTGCTGGTTTGGCAGATTGAATAATCTTACCAAAATCAAGGTGGAGCGTCAAACCGTGATTAATAGTCCCAATCTGTTTTTGTACAAGCAAATTATAAGTATTGCTAACAATATCTTCCGCTATATTGGTCGGTAATTGATAGATGAATGACAATGATTTTATCTCACCAGGCTCTACTGCAAAATATACTCCGAACCACTGCTTGCCCAGCTCTTCGCCACTATCTACTTCGTCTATACCAATACTCTGACCGTTTTTCCTTTTCCCAATTATAGAAACCAATTTTGAATCTTTTGGAACATAAACTCTGGTATAGGTCAAGTATGTACTAGTACGCCAATCAAAAGTGCCACCATGGAAATACTCCATAGTCGTTGCAGCCAAATAACGATCTGACTCAGATTCATGAGAAGCCGGTCTCTTGGAAATTGTGTAGTTAAGTGATCTTGTGATAGCATGGTCAGTCTTGAGAGCACCGAGATTAGCGTCAACCCACAGCACATAGTCATGATTTGTTTCAACCACGTCGGCAGATAACCCATAGTTATCCACCAGTGTCTGTAGATCACTAGCCTGAGAAAAGAAAACAAGATGCTTTTCATGGGCTAGACTAAAGAGAACATCATAGTAATCATCATATCTCTCAAATAAATTATCTTTAATATGTCCCACCAATGCTTCCATAAATGGTCTGATTATGGATTTCCTATCTTCGAACGCCATTCCTTTGGATTCATAGCCATACTCTACTTCATATTCTAGTTGCTCAGTCACATTCTCAGAAGTAAATTCTATTCCGTCAATAGTAAAATCACCTGTAATATTCATCAATCTTTCTAGTACAGTTGGTGTGATACCCACGACAACATCAATATCGTCTGCATTGACACCGCCCTCACCTTTATATAACTCCAAAACTTTCTTAGCACTTTCTCCAAAATCAGGAGACCAATTACCGTCACTAAAATACCATTGACTTACTCCTAAATATTTACTAATTGGCTCTGGTGGAACTGGTTGCCAATTGGCTAGAGTCTTTTTATCAAGAACACCACTACCTTCTACTTCCACAATTTCCATCTTTCCCCTGTCCACAGTCACCACTGCGTATACACCAATAAATCCCCCGCCTGGTCGAAGTTCAGTATTATTTTGAAAAAGAAATAAATAAGTCTTTGGTTTAGTAAAACCAAAGACTACAGGCACGACATCCAAAATTTTGTTTTGTCCTTCATTCAATTCTGCTCGAATGGTATTTTGCAAAAAATTATTGTCTATCACACTAGACAAATCAAAATTTCGAATAGCATAATAACTGAAAACCAAAAAAGTAATCAGCACAACAAAACAAGAACCAAAAAACCATTTCCAAATGTTAGATTTTTTTCTTTTTTTAAAAAACATACGTATATTACTTGAACACTCAAACACTTTATCACCTAAGAACATCTGCAAGTAATGTCCCAGGAATAACAAAATACTAAAGTGTTTAGGTGTTCAAGTGTCTAATTTTTAAGTCTTTTCTTCTGTGACACATTAAAGCCAAGGTACTTCCCGCACATCATGTGGGTGACCGCATCAATTGCTGGAATAGCACTGATAAAAATAAGGGAGATTGGTAAGAGTGCCCACTGCAAAATCATGATAACATATTTATGTCTTGGGTGTGATTCTGGGCGAGGTGGCAGAAGTGGCAGACTCAGTATAGCAGAAAGTGCCATTCCAAGCATGGCACTGGTCATTATAATTTGCAACATGTGTGGGGCGTTGAAAAAAAGCGCACTTTGTCGAATTGATTCTGGTGCCACCAAAAGTGGTAATTGTCCCAGCACAGTAATCAGTAAAGCAATCAAACACCAAGACCACTTGCCTTCCCATTCTACAAATACCCACTTGAATTTCTTCCAAAGTGGAATAGCCTTCCCTTTTTTGCGAAATTCCCAAAGTAAGTACGGTACATGCTCGACTCCCCAAGCCCAACGTCTTTGTTGACGATACAGATTCTTGATACTCTGTTTCCACTTATCATCTCGAACAGTATCCATAGATACTGGTAAATACATTGGAGTCACTTCATAATTACCATTGTAAGTAAGTAAACATTGATAAAAAATTCTAGAATCCTCACTAACAATCCTTTTTTCATGAAATCCTGCGTCAACTATGGCACGAAAGCTCATCGAGTGAGATGAAAAAGTAACAAGCGCATCTTGTCTAGCCAAAGAAGTCAACATCCAAAAAGTCGTACCAAAAGCCATAACACGCAAGATGGCTGGGGACTCCCACATGTTGTTGTTGTAGACAGCGATTGGTTGATATGAACTCTTCGTAGGATTTGGATGAGTACAATACAAATATGTGAGATAAGCAAAATACTGGGCATGACAAACTGTATCAATATCAAAAATAGTCACAATCAACTTGTCATAATCCCAACTTCTTTCATCAATATATTTCTTCATCTCTTGCTCAGCATAATTGAGATTTGATCCTTTGCCATGGATTTCGTCAGGCAGATTGCTTGGATGACAGACCCCCACAATATCATGGAATGAACCAAAGAATTTGTTTTTGATTCTTCCCAAAATATCGTGGTAATGATCTTCTTTCCTCTCTTCACCGGCCACGACAATAATAAATTTATCCTTATTGTAAACAGAACTGACAATACTTTCTATAGCTGTCTCGACCACATCCCACTCTTCATTGTATAGAGTGAGAAAAATAATATGCCACTTGTCTTCATGGTTAGTTAATTCATATTTGATCTTATCTTTCCAATCAATACTTCTGGTCTGTCGAAAACGGATCCAGGCAATGATAAGATAAAACGAAAAATTAAACACCTTCAAAACCCAATATATATCAAAGACAATGATGAAATAGATCATCCAAAGTGGCTTGACAAAAGAAAGCAATATTACCAAAAACAAAGTGCCCCAGATGGATAGGCCTGGGAGCATTTCATATAAACGATAGCGTTGGTAATCAGTTAACATAATTTTTAATTTGAAATTTTTAATTTTAAAAACAATTTTCAATGAGTTAATTTTAATACATAAAACTTAGACATTATCAGGTATCGTATAACACAAGTCTACAACATTGTAAATTTATAAATTAAAAATTGTTTGAAAATTGTAAATTATAAATTTCAAATTAATAAACTATTTTAAACTCCCCAAACTCACTCTCCTCGACCTCCTTCCATTCTTCTATCACCTTCTCAACTTTAGCGTACTCTGATCCCTCTTTACACCATTTTAGCATTTTTTTCAAGTCTTCTTTCTCTCCTTCTACTAAAATCTCAACGGTTTTGTCTGGACAATTTTTGACCCAGCCCTTCAAGCCAAATTCACGAGCCTTTTGGCAAGCTGTGTCTCGAAAAAATACTCCTTGGACTTGACCATGAATGGTGAGGTGGAGTTGGTTCATATTTTTTCACTGACTTTCTTTTCAGCTTCAAACACTAGTTCTGCAATCTCATTTATTCTATCTGCCTGCAAAGTAAAACTAACCAAACCTCTTGATAATAATTCCGGCAATACTTTTTTCAAAGGAGACAAAAAAGAAGTGGTCGTCTCTATATTGTTATATTTGCATGTTTCAAGTACATTGTACACCAAATTTAAAACAGCCGTATTTGCGGGGTTATAAACCTGTTGCATATTTGGATTGGTTCTATCTGCAGCAAGTGTATATTGTGTAATATCATTTATTCCAACAAATGCTAAATCAAGACCCGATTTTACAAAATCTTCAATTTGCATAGCCGCCACAGGAGTCTCAAACATTGATCCAACTTTTATATCTACATGTGGTTTTATGCCGTGTCCCAATAAGGCTTCTTTAACTAGTATATATTCTGAAACATCTCTCACCATTGGAAAAATTATTCCAATATTATTGTATCCTGCGTCTAGCACTTTTTTTATGGCTTGAAAATCAACAGATAACAATTCTTTTTGATCCAGTCCGCGCACAATTCCCCTCCAACCAAGCAAAGGATTACTTTCTACTATTTCTTCTTCGCCTTTATTATATAGACTAAGTTCGTCTGTTGAAAAATCCATTGTCCTAATCCAAACTGGCTTTGGATTAAAAGTCTCTGCAATCTGCATTATGCCATTTGCCAAAATATCAATCAATTCTTGCTCTTTGTTTTGTTTTATATAATAAAAATAAGGGTGATTTCCTGTTTCTTCAACAATCAAATTTGTACGTAATAATCCGACACCGTCAGTATTTAACTCCATAGCACTTTTTGCCATTCTAGGGATACTCATTTGTAAATATATTTTACTATTCAACTTGTGAGCCAAAGGGAGATAAAAATTCTGACTATTTTTTTCTTGTTTTCCTAAAAAAATGTTACCGCTTTGCCCATCCACAGTAACTTCAATGTCTTCCTTAAAAACAGAAATATCATCAACCAACACACACGGTTTCCATATTTCTTTGATATAAGAAACTGTATGATCCGCTTCACTGGCAGATTGGATAATAAAAGCAGAGGCATGGCGTGCTTGGCTAGGTAGCGGTGGGTGTAGTGATTTGGCAAAAACAATATCACCATCCACAATTTTAGACGCAGAATCAATATTTTTTACATACTTTAACTTTCCAGAGATAATCCCAGGACTTACACCATCTCCTTTTAGTAATATTTGTTTCATAATTAAATATTTATTCTTTTGTTATACAATTATCGCTGAATGACACCTATATTCGGCTCCCCACTATACTCCGCTGAAATATACTGCCCCTTAGGTTGCTCCAAAAGTTTTGGAATCAATTCTTGAACCATATCAACATCACCAACCGAAATTGCCAAAAGTGGAATCTGTTTCACATACGCAAAAGTATTTGCCACCACGCACGCAATCCGTGTACTTGTAAAACTCCCAGCTCCAACAACCACTATAATTCCATGAACACTTTCTTTATTCAGACCCATACTAACAAGAAAATCCTCAATCAAAAAAAGAAGCTCCTTATTCCTCCCTTCGTAAATTTTATCAACCATTTTTTCTTCATCAAAAAGAGCCAAATGAATTTGGTCTTTTTCTGACATGTTTATCAACAAGTACATAATTACTTATAAAACTTAGACTACTTAGTCAGCTCAGAAAACTTAATCAAACCTCAAGCTCATTAATAGCCACCATCCCCCCAGACTCAAAGAGAGAAAATATAAACTTATCCATCATCTGTCTACGCTCATAAAATTCTTCCACAGTCATGACTGTATACCGAATATTGAAACCAACTTCCTTTTCATACTCTGCAATCAGTTTGTCAAAATTACGCTCCTTAATATTACCAATAATCAAAATATCGCTCTGAACATCAGAATTACCCACAAACTGTCCTGTCAAAAGAAGCAATTGCACTTCACCGGCCTTTTCTTTAAGTGTATTAATGAATTCTTGCTCTCCTAACATTTGAGCTTTTAGAAGAAGGGCATTCATCTCTGGGTACAAAAATGACGCAGGATTAATCGCATAATATTTTCTCAGTCCTGATCCAGCCTTGCTCTTATTTATATTACTTGGCGGAGAGACCACTGTGATTAAAGTAAGTTTGAGAAATAATTCGAGCTCTCTTCTAATCGCATTGATCTGAACATCCAGAGATCGAGCCAGTTCTCGAACATAAAAAGATTGCGTAGTATCTCGAAAAAATAAACGCAATAAACGAAAACGAGTTTTTGAACCAAAAAATTGTTCAAGCATATTTTTTATAAATCATAAATTTAACCTTGCCTGCCAGCAGGCAAAAATCATAAATCATAAACAATTCCAATCTTTTAGCTTCTTAGACATTTTGGACTTCTCCAGTATTCCATGGTCCACCTGCTAATAGGCAGACTTTCCAGCTTTCCTAAAGTATAGTATAATAAGATCAGCTAAAAAAGTCAAAGATGCCAAGCTTATATGAATAATGTTGACATACGAGAATTTTTCGTTGAAGGAGACGACCAAAAAACCTCACACGTCTTGTTACACATCACCGAGCCATCCACTGCCGAAGAAATAGAAAAGGGCTATTTTTTAGCATTGTGTGAGATAAATAATGGCTCTATTGAACATATTGAACAGCTCCAACAAATCATTGATGACATCGAAGCTGGATATTATAACACCGCCAATGAAGATGGCGATAAAAATCCTTTTGAGCTTACCTTAGAATACATCAACAGAAAAAACCTAGAAATATCAGACAAAAAAATAGCAATTCATTGTTTGGTAGCAGTAGTAAAAAATAATACTATCTCAATTAGTTACCATGGAAATCCCCATGCTATATTATTTTATGAACAAAAAAATCAAATCCATACTTTCAATATTCTAAAAGAACAGGCCGAAAACAACGATAGCGACGCCCTATTTTCTTCTGTTATTGAAGGCAACGTTAATCCTGGAGACAAAATATTTGTTGCCACCCCCCAGGTCACTGATCATTTTTCTTACGACAGACTTGAAAAAATAATCACCTCAAGAAGCATACCTCAAAGTGTAGATCACATAGAAAAAGTCTTAAAAAATCTTCATGGTCACTCTTCATTTGGAGGTATTTTATGTGAATATCTATCAAATAAAAATCCACAAGAAACAGAAAAAGAACCTCAATCCAAAAAATTAGATCAGAGTTCTGCCGAATCCTTAGACCAATTACTTCAATCTGAAAGAAATACCGCTGAAACCCTCTCTCCTCCTTTGTTCAGTCTTTTCAGGAAAAAGACCAAAAAAGAAGAAAGTATCAATAAAACAAGAATCTCCCTGAAAAAAAGAAGAAAGATAGTGAGAGACAATGTCACAGAAACCAACTACAGACCACACCAAGACAGCGAGATACGTACAATTAAGTCCACCACACTAGTTTTGGTTGGTAGAACCTTAGTAGAAGGCGGATTATGGTTAATTAATTTAATAAAAAAACTGGCTATTGTAATTGGAAAAATATTCATCATGATTTTTATTTTAATTACTAATAAAAATAATAGCAGGCGTGAAGCAATCCAATCTTTTAAAAATACAGGCCACAATCTCGGACAATTCATCAAAGAATTACCAATTGCAAGTAAAATCCTCCTCTTTGGCACAATCATCGCTGCCATACTTTTTATTAGCAGTATTGCTGGGATGAAAATAAATGAAGAGCGTCTTGTCAGGGAACAAAACTACAACAACCATATTCAAGCTATCGAAGACAAAATCGCCATAGCTGAAGCCAGTATAATCTATAACGATAACAGCAAGGCATTTACAACACTCAAAGAAGCCCAAGAATTGACCGACGCTATCTCCGACAATGGAAAAGAGTCAAAAGAATTACAACAACAATTTTCTGTCTCTATTGAAGAAAAATTAATTAAACTAAGAAATGTCACCGTAGTTTCTCCACAACTTCTAATTGATCTCCAAAATCAATATGGAGAAATAAATACCAAAAAAATGACCAGAATCGACGACACACTGGTTGCTTACGGACCAGAAGATCAATCATTTTATAGTTTTGAAATTAATTCAAAAAATAGCGAGACACATCTCCATGATATTGTCTCAAACATCACAGGGGGTTCCACTCCAAAAGAACAAGACAAGATTGTTTTCTTATCCGGAAACCAAGACATCTTTGAATACAACAAAGAAACAAAAACTTTATCAAAGAATGATATTGCTTACCCAGACGACAAACCCCAAATTACCGACATTTTTATTTACAATCTCCGCCTATATGCGATCGATAAAAAAAATAATCAAATTTACAAACATAACAAAACAAAAACCGGCTATGACAAAGGAAGCCCTTGGATAAAAACAAATAACGTTGACCTAAGTGATGCGGTATCTCTTGCTGTTGATGGTGATATCTTTGTTTTAAAAGAAAATGGAGAAATTCTCAAATTTGTCAGTGGAAAAAAAGAAGAATTCACCATCACTGGTCTGGATCCAGAATTATCAAAGCCAAGCATAATCTGGACATACAATGATGTACAAAATATCTACATCCTTGAGCCGTCTGTAAAACGTATTGTGGTATTAAACAAAGAAGGAAAGCTGCTCAAACAATACACTGTCAACGAATGGCAAGAGCCAACTGGAATGATTGTCGACGAAGCCAAAAAAACTATTTACGTTCTAGACCAAAACAAGATTTATTCGTTTGGAATCTAAAAATATAATAAGCATACTCCGAGATGACAGATGAAAACTTAGTATGAGTTCAATAAAAAAAAATCAGCCACTTTCATGGCTGATTTTTTGTTACTTATTTGTGATGGTTTGTATCAAAATCGATGCTCCTTATTTTAAGACTACCTTTCCACCGGCTTCTTCGATTTGTTTCTTAAGCTCTTCTGCTTCAGCCTTTGGTACATTCTCCTTTATAGCTTTTGGAGCTCCGTCTACCAATGCTTTAGCATCAGCAAGACCTAAGCCAGTAGCAGCTTTCACTGCCTTGATAACAGCAATCTTGGTTGTGCCAGCATCAGTAAGCTCAACAGTAAATTCTGTCTTCTCTTCTGTTCCAGCGTCACCAGCAACACCAACAACAGCTGGACCAGCCATCATCATAGCAGGTGCGGAAGCTGAAACGCCAAACTTGTCTTCCAAAATCTTCACTAATTCAGCTAGATCAAGTACAGACATTTTCTCTACTTCTTCTACAAGAGATTTAAATTTGGCAGGCACTTCTACTACTTTTTCTTCTGTTGTGTTTTCTTCTGTCATATTTTTTATTTTAAATATCTAAGTTAGGTTATATTTATACTTTAGCATCTTTGATTGCGCTAAGGACAAACACTAGACCACGCAAATTACCGGCAAGAACATTAACGAATCCAGAAATTGGAGCATTAAGTGTACCAACCACTTTTGCAAGGAGCTCTTGTTTACTTGGTAGAGCGGATAATTCTTTTACTTTAGCGTCATCAATCAATTTGCCTTCCAACATTCCGCCGAAAATCGAGACCAACTCGTGACTCTTGGCAAATTTAGCAATAATCTGAGCAGGGGCGACCTCATCTGTCACACCAATGATTACGGCTGGGGATCCCTCAAACACCTTCGTATTCACTTCCAACCCAAGTTCAGAAAGAGCTTTTTGGAGAAGAGTCTTCTTGCTGGCAACATATGTGATATTTTGATCACGACAAATGCCACGAAGTTCTTCTGATTCAGACACTTTCAAACCTTGAAAGTTGGCAAATACAGCAGCTTTGGAATCCTTGAGGTGAAATACTAGATCTTGAACAGCTTGTTCTTTTGATTGTTTTGTTTTGGCCATAAATCTTAGTTTTCAAAGTTATTTAAGTTTGTTTAGTTTTCTAAGTTATCTTTTTAACCTAGAAACTATCCAACAAACAAAAAACTGTGGTTTTACCACAGACTTCTATAACTCTTCGACTTTATTAATTCAACTTGATTAAGCCTAGAAAACTAAATTTTCTTTGGGCTGACTCAAATCTAATTAGAGTTACCTCGGCAGGATATTTAATCCCGACTGAGTCGGGAACCTACTGTCTATGGTGCGGATATAATACTATATAGATGAAAATTTGTCAATATAAACTATACACAAGATATATTGTTCTTATGTCATAACCCAAAATGGCTTGATAAACTGTTTTTTAAACTTCGAAGCCTTTTTGCTGTCACGTGAGATTACCAACTTTGTTTTCCCTCTACCCTCGATGATATGCTTAAACACACCCTTTTCTTTTTCCCTTAGTTTAGTATATGTCGTATAAAATTCATCAATACGTTGTGCCACCTTTTTGTCAATCCAAACCTCAATAATAAAATCACCAATGATATTTACATAATAATTTTCTCTCCCAAAAAGTATATTTTCTTGTGCATAATATTGACTCCACTCGCCGTCAAAATAATGTCGAATATCTAGGTCAAATGGTTTCTTATGACAAGATAAAACAAAATATTGTCGTTTATTATTGACAAACAAATCTCGCACTTTGATTTCATTTTCTGGGTGAGCTATGAAAAACCAACTATGTGGATTATACGCAATAAATGGCTCTTGTCCGCCGGTTATTACCTCAATTTGGAAAATAGCATGATTCCAAAATGCATCAGTAAGTAACGAATTTGTAAAATTATATTGAATTTTTTCACCATCCTGAAGATGTAAAAAATGCCCGCTATGTGTGGTCGCTGTAAGATACACATGTTCTGCTGAATCGACGAAAAAAACCAACTCTTTTAACCACACAGCATTAAGTGATACCATTTTTTTATGAGTCACCAAAACTTCGTCTTTCTTAAGAGAGTGAATAATATAATACACTCCTTGTTTGGTAGTTTTAGGTCTTACCTTTTGTATAGACGTTATAACATCTGTTATTTTCATTGGCCCTTTTCTAAGGAGAAATAATAGATGTTCTTCTATATCCTTATTTTTTTGAAAAAATAGCATATATAATTAACTAAATATCATGATGCATTATTATACTATAATACACTCAAAAAGTAAAGAGTTCCTTTACTTCTTGTACAAAATACGACACACATTAGAAGAAAATAAATTTATATGATAAAAAATATCATATGAGCTTAAAAAAAAATAACTACATATATATGGACTGGAAAAACCTTGCCCCCGACTTAATTCGCCAACGAGTTATAATTGAAGGCACGACAAAAAAAATTGTCGAGCCTAATCAGATTACAAAATATCTAAATGAGTTGGCAAAAGTGACGGGAATGGAAAAACTTTCTGGTCCGTTTGTCTATAGTGCCCATGAAATGGGTTATGGCGGTTGGATCCATTGAAAATCTTCGGGAGCAACCTTTTATTCATATCCAACAAAAGACCCCCTTTTCACTGTTGATTGTTATACATGCAAGCCATTCTCGATAGATGGGGCTGGAAAATTTACTAAAAAATTTTTTAATGCCACAGATATAGTCTGGAAAGAGATTGATGCATAAGTTTTTTCTTTTTTTCTAAATTAAACAAAAAAAAGACTCTGTGGAGAAAAAACAAAGTCTTTTTTTGTTTAGTAGCCCGTAGGGGAATCGAACCCCTGTTACTAGGATGAGAACCTAGCGTCCTAGCCACTAGACGAACGGGCCATAATGGAAAATCAAATCCATACTTAGAACGTGAAAATTATATATGATTAAGCCAAAATAGTCAATGATCATCTACCAAATCTACCTAGATGGCGGAACTTGATAATAATCCAAGAGGAACTTGCTAATATCTCCAAAAACTGGTGCAGTGGTGCTATCCGAATAATTTCTTTGAGGTCGATCGAATTTTATAATCATCACAAATTTTGGGTCATCGACCGGAGCAAATCCTACGAAAGATTGGTTGGTCTCATCACTATATCCACCTTTGTTGGCAATCTGAGCTGTGCCAGTTTTTCCTGCCACATAATAACCCTTCACAGAAGAAGCGCCGGCGTGTCCACTGTCCACCACCTTCACCAACATAGCAGACAAAATAGCGGCGCTTTTCTTACTAATTATTTCACCTAGTGACTTAGGGCGAGTTTGTGCTATTTTTCCATCGGAATACACTATTTTTTCTACTACATAAGTCTTCATCATATTTCCACCATTGGCAATAGCCCCAAAAGCAGAAACCATCTGGAGCGGAGTGGCAGTGATACCCTGTCCAAAAGAGGCTGTGGCCGCATAGCAGTCAAACTGATCTACTTTGTTTTCAAAAAGAGATTGAATGGTTCCAGAAGATTCACTGTCCAACTCTATTCCAGTTTTCACACCAAAACCAAATTTTTCAATGTAATCAATAAAATTCTTCTTGCCAATTTGTTCTACGACATAGATCATACCAGTGTTGATAGAATTTACTAGCACCCCAGTCATGGTCTGGTCTTTATATGCCTTATCCATAGCGTTCTTTATAGGTGTTCTGCACAGACCTTCTTTGCTACCACTATCATAAAAGTAAGAATCCTGTGTCAGGATGCCCAAATCAAGAGCAGCTGCCATGGCAATCGGCTTGAAGATAGATCCTGGCTCATATGCAGTAAAAATACTAGAATTGTTGTAAGCATTAACATCATCAATGTTCCCATAATCATTGAGATCAAAATCTGGCAATGAACACATTGCTCTGATAGCACCAGTGCTTGGATCCATAATTATTAACGAAGCACTGGCTGCCCCATACTCTTCCATACCCTGACGCAGGCGCTCACAAGCTTTGAACTGCAGTGTTCGGTCAATTGTCAAATAAATGTCCGCCCCATCATCTGCTGCTTCAAACGAGCGTCCAGCCAATGGAATCAGACTACCAGCCAGACCTTTCTTGGCTTCTAAAAAACCACCTTTTCCCCCAAGCTCTTGTTGCCAATAACCTTCAATGCCATAACGCCCAATATCATTACCATTTTCGTCTCTACCAACAAAACCAATAACATGAGCGCCCAATTCTCCTTCGGGATAAAATCTCTCTGAACGACGAACAAATCCCACGCCAGGCAGATTTCGTTCTTTCAAAATATCTACCAGATTTTCCTCTACTTTGTTTTCAATCGGCTCATATGGATCTGTACGTTTATTGACTTGTAAATAAACTTCCAACTTTTTTTGATCATCATATTGAAATACTTCTGACAATGCTATAGAAACGTCTTCGGCGGTATTATCATCTTTAATTTCACGCGTATCTACAAAGACAATAAAAAAATCTTTGTTTAATGCCGCTGGATATGCTTCGCCAGTATATTTGTCAGCCATAAAAAATATTTCTCCACGCTCAGGAAAAAGTTGTTCATATAGGGACTGAGATCCGGCAGCTAAAGCTACATAAAACCCATGCTCCACAACCATTAACACAAACAGGCGGATCACTATCACAAAAGTAAAAAGACTCAAAAACAAAACCCCTACTCGAAGACGGCTGTCACACGAATTTGCGGTATCTCCTTTATTTTTTTTCTTAAAATTTTTATACACAGTCACACGAAAAATTACAAACAACGAAAAACAATAAATGAGGTCGTATCTCAAGTCTATTCAAGCAATGGAATAATACATTACTAATCTGCCTTTCGATGGGAATCCATTTGTCCCAACTTTAATTTTGGGCATCTCTATATCTTTCTGTGTCTGCCTATTCGGTTGTCTGCGGTCTCTTTACTAATCAAGCCGTCTTTCAAAAGTTTTGTGATAGCATTGTCCATAGTTACCATCCCATCTTTTACTCCAGTTTGAATTGAACTTTGAATCTGAACAATATTATTTTCTCTAATCAAATTACTAATTGCTGGAGTGTTGACCAATATTTCTCTGGCAGCTACCCTTTTGTTATCAACAGTTGGCACCAATTGTTGAGCCACAATACAACGTAACACCGCTGAAAGCTGGATGAGGACCTGCTTTTGCTTGGCTCCTTCAAAAACATCTACAATACGTTCCACAGCCTCAGCCGCAGTCGAGGTATGAAGAGTAGAAAACACCAAATGGCCAGTCTCGGCAGCCGTCAATACTGTAGCGATGGTCTCAGGATCGCGCATCTCGCCAACCACAATTACATTTGGATCCTGACGCAAAACATGCTTAAGGGCAGCATCAAAAGACTTGGTGTCAACCCCGACTTCGCGTTGTTCAATCAAACTTTCCTTATCTTCAAAAGTAAACTCTACAGGATCCTCAATAGTGATAATATGTGATTTCCTAGTTTGGTTAATTTTTTCAACCATGCTGGCAATGGTGGTTGATTTACCATGCCCGGTCGGCCCTACTACCAAAACAAGACCGTCTAGTAAATTGATACAATTCTCAAGCACTGGTTCAAAACGAAGTTCTTCTGGCGTGGGAATATTTTTTGGAATAAGACGTGCCGACAAACCAATCTTATTATTCTGTCTATGAATATTAACTCGAAAACGAACTTCACCAATTTCGTAACTAAAATCCAGCTCTAACTCGTCTAAAAATGTCTTCTTTTGCTCGCTAGAAAGCATACCAAAAACACCTGTTTCCAAATCACTGGAAGATATGTCAGTTTCTTCAACATTTTGCAAAACTCCCTCAACACGTATGGTTGGCTTTTCATCACCAACAAGGTGAAGATCTGAGGCGTTACTTTCCAAAGCTAATTCGAAGTATGATTTCAATAATTTCATAAATAAAAGCTTAAAATGCCAAAAAAAGCTAAATAAACTTAAAAGACTTAAATTCCTTTCTAGTTTAGCACAAAAAAATATTAGATACCACAAAAAAAAATCCCCTTGACCACATTTACCGATAAGCAGCCCAGCATACAAGGGAAGAAAAAGATTACTCTTCACATGGTCAGTGACGAGGAGAAAAAAACATTCGCTTTCCAAGCGAATGTTTTAACTTGAAACTATCTATTTCTTCCTACCTGCCACCTCTTTTTGGATATTTTTCCACTGCGATGAGACTAACTTGACTATCATATTTTTGGCGTTATTCGCCAGACCATTTTTGACAGCATATTTGTCGACAGTCTCTCTGACTAAACTTACATATTTATTTTTGGTCATTTTGTCAAATTGTTCAGAAGAAGTAACTTTTTCTTTTACTTCGGCATAGACATCTGCGGCATAATCAAAAATCTGTTCACGAACTTCCCGACCTTTTTTGGTAGTAGAGAGCCACATTAATCCTGCCCCCAAAAGACCACCAAATACTAAACCTTTTTTGAATTTACCCATATGATTTGAATATTATAGTTTATGCTAAAATTTTCTAAGACAATTTGTAAAATTAATGCTATATAACTAACTATAACAAATAAACTACACTTCAACAAGATCTTGATATAAAATTTCTAAATAATCCACAATAGGCACCCAAGAATACTTAATTTCTGCAATTGTTCTAATATCTTGAACAAATGTCAAATGATTAACTTCTTCAGAAAAATATTCCACAATTTTGTCTGCCAAATCTCGCGAATCACCAGGATTGAAGACCACGCCACCATCTGCTGCCACTGTCCTTACACCTGGCAGATCACTGGCAATAATTGGTACACCACTAGCCATTGATTCTAAAAGAACCATCCCAAAAGCTTCACCCTGATGAATGGATGGCAAGACTGTCAAATTGGCCATGTTGTAATAATATGGTAATTCTTCATTGCTAACTCTGCCGACAAAACGTACAGACTTGCCAAGTCCAAAACTTTTGGCTCGCAATTCGAAATCATGCCGTAGCTCTCCATCACCAACAAATACTGCTTGCATTTCTACACCACTTTTTTTGAACAAAAGCAACGACTCCAGCAAGACAGGAACACCTTTGAAATAATGTGCAGTATCCATCCCACCCACAAAAAGCACGAGAGGAATATCTGGGTCAAGATCATGTCGTAAAAATAAAGCATCTGGCTTCCCTACTCTTGGGCGAAATCTATTTATATCCACCCCAAATGGTAGCTCAACCCATTTATTTCTAAACTTATGAAAATGATCCACAGCTCCACTATGTTCAATATAATCAAAAGAACTGGCAATAATTAAATCTGCAGAATTAAGTATTTTTGGCATCCAGTATTTGGAATAATATTTGAAAATTAATCCCTTCCAGCCTGGGCTACGTGTGTCCATATGGTAAGTAATTACCAAAGGTTTGTCAGGATTTCGTAATTTCCATTTTCTGACCAAGTTGGCTGTACCAAAAAATGGATAATGGAGATGAACCAAATCAAAATTATCTAATTCCTTGTTGACTTGAGGTAATCTGGCTGCTTTGCCATACTGAATAGATGGTTTTAGAAATTTGGCATATTCAATTTGTTCTTGGATCTCTGGTTCGTAGTCTGATTCTGTCTGTGGTAATTTTTCTTGAAAAGTAGGCGTGATGACTTCGACATCATGACCACGTCTGGCCAACTCGCTCACAGTTTGTAACACAACATTACCCATTCCACCATAGTAGGGAGGGTAACTACAGACGACATGAGCAATACGCATATAATTTATTTTTTCTTCAATTGGTCTAAAGAATCTTGTCTAATTACTTTGGTAAAATCACGTTTCAAACTTTCCATTTTGACATGAAGTTTAAATAGAAGATAAAAAATAGCCGATATGGAAAGATATGTAACAAGATCTACGCCACGCCCAATACCAATATAATCAGCCAGCCTTTGGACAATGTTCGGCCAAACCACAACAATAGCCACTGCTACCCAAAAAAAAATCCAAAATAAGGCACCTTTTGGTCCAAGCAAATTATCTTCTTTGCGCTTCAACACTCCGACAATGGCAAAGATACAAAACAAAACTAATAGAATCTGGAATATTGCTAACATACTTTTAGTCTTTAAAAAAATAAGAGATAAGAGATATATGTTACTTAATAAACTTCCCAATAATTAAATCCCTCATAATCCTCAACCCCCCTACAGTGCATTGTCCATATTCATGATACGTTACTTTTACTGGAAATTCAACATAATTCAGATTATATTTTTGGATCAACTCTGGAATTTGGGAAGCATGGGCCATTCTATCCTGAGTAATACGAATTTTTTTCAAAGCATTAATATTAAGAATTCGAAAACCATTGTGGGCATCAGTTAATTTTAGACCACCAAAAACACGGCCTACCTGCTGAGCGACGGGTAGTAAAATATATTTTTTGAACCAAGGAATTTTGGAACGGTTATCCAAAAACCGTGAACCCAATAAAACATCAGCCTTTTTTTCCTTTATCTTCTGTAATGCTGGTATAATATCATTAGTATCAAACTGTCCATCACCATCAAAATGCAAGACGTATTCGGCTTTATTTCTTCTGGCGTATTCATGTCCAGTCTCCAATGCGGCCCCTTGGCCACAATTTATTTTGTGATGTAGCACTACGGCCCCAGCTTTTTTGGACTCTTCAAAAGTATTGTCTTCTGAACAATCATCCACCACTAAAACTTTATCTACATGTTCAAAAAGGCTCTGCACCACAGAGCCGATTCTTTTTTCTTCATTATAAGCTGGAACTATAGCCAAAAACATATCTTTCAAACGCTAACAAATTAAACCAGATAAAATTGAAATATAACAACTAATAGTACTCGAGTATCTAATTACTCCATCATCTCTTTATTGGCAATAGTGTAGTCAATGGTCCTCCTCAATCCATCGTCTATTCTAACCAACGGAATCCAGTCTAACTCTTCTTTTGCTCTCGTAAGATCTGGTGCTCCTTTCTGAGAAAGAAATACCAGTGGTTCTTCAAAGGCTACTCTTGAATTCGAGTTGGTCATGGCAATAATCTTTTGAGCAATATCAGACATCTTATGAATTTCGTCGTGTCCCAGATTGACCAGAGATACTTCATGTCCAGCATGCATGAGACGAACAAGCCCGTCGATAATATCAGAAACAAAGCATAAAGACTGGGCTAATGCATCATCGCCATAAATCACTAAATCACGGCCATCAAGAGCATCTAAAATAAAATCTGGAATTAATAACCCATCACGCAATTTCATCCGCGGACCATACGTAGTAAATACTCGTGCAATCTTAACATCCAAACCATAAACCTGTCGATAAGTTTCAACACAAGTCTCAGCAAATCTCTTGCCTTCATCATAAGAGCCACGTGGTGAAAGATGATTGACCTTACCCTCATTAGACTCTAGAAAAAAATTCCTCTCTGCCGTGGCAGGACCATAGACCACAGAACTTGAGGTAAACAGATATTTTGAACGATATTTTACAGCCAAATCAAGTGTGTTAAGCATGGCTCTGGAGTTGGCATGAAGAGAGTGCAGTTTCAAATCTTCAAAATTCTTAGGACTAGTCGGACAAGCGAGGTGATAAATTTCTTGCACTCCTTGAAATTTTAATTTAAATTTTTCTAATTCTGGAAATTCTTGCAAATCAATAGGCCCATTGACATCAAATTTTATAAATTCAAAATCAGGGTATTGTAATAAATGATCAATATTCTGAATAGTAGAATTGGATAAATCATCCATACAAATCACGTTGGCTTCTTTCAAAAGACGCTCGCATAAATGAGTACCAAGAAAACCTGCTCCGCCAGTAACTAAAACATTTTTCTTTTCAAAAATAGGTGTTTGGTCAATCATATTTTTAAATTCAAAAGGTATGATAACCTCAGGACACCTGTTCTCCTTTGGTAGAGGCAGGTGTTAAACTATGCTCTTATTCTACGCAATTACAGACGAAGCGGAATTAAGATATAGGAACGCTAATTATATTATTAGTTTTAAAATCAGTAAAAAAATATTTCTGGGCGACCTTCTTTCCTTCTTTGTTCCAAACACGAACGGGCTGATCATTACTTTTTGGTATAGTAACTAGTTCATCTTCTCCATCATAGTTATAATCCCCGACTATGAAAGAAAAAGATTTTTTGTATGATCCATAAGCCAAAAATTTTTTGATTATGCTACCGTCATGATCATAAAAAACTACCAAAGGCCTTTCTCCTAAACCACCGCCTACGACATATTCCATTTGATCGTCACTATCCAAGTTCATTACAGATACTTTATCAGCTTTAGAAAATGAGTCTAAAAAAAATTTATTTTTAGAAAACCCTTCACCTGACAGCGTTTCCATAGTAAGTTTGTCATCTAGTTCATAAAGAACTACCAAATCATACTTATTGCTTCCTTCTGTTTTAAATTTATCAAAAGACACACCGTTGTGTTTATTTTCTAAGATGTGAGTATAAAGATCCTCTCCTTCCAAAGAATAAATATCAAAGAGAGTGTTACTTGGACCTTTGGGTGCAACAACAATTTCTGGCTGAACATCGCCCATCACATCAGCAACTAAAATACTAATTTCTCCGCCTGGCTCAATAATAAAACTATCTATTTTTTTCCAATCAGCGTCATAGAGACTAATCCTCCATCTAGTTTTATCAAACGATTTTGCTGTTACATAAAATGTCTTTCCTAAATATTGATAAAAACTAAAATCATCTATACCAGACAAAGCCCGCTCACGCAAAACTTTATCGTCATCACCTGTATTAAAATCCCAAGATGTATGATCACCATTGTCGCCGTTGACAACAATAATATTTTTTAAAAACTTACTGTTTTCAACTTCGTTTAAGGCATACTGAACTGCCTTGTCTATTTGTAAAAGTCCAGTACCAAAAAGGTTGGAATAAACATCTTCATCTGTGCTAGGTGTGTGGTGGGTTGTTGACAGCAGTGCTTTATAGATGTTTTTTGCAGCCCAATTTGGCTTAATGCTCTTAATCAAAGCCGCCGCTCCGCTGACTAAAGGTGCAGAAAAAGAAGTCCCACTCCAGCCACCTGTATATTGTTCGTTCAGATCATATTTTGGTGAATAACGTACTGTACTAAAAATATTTTCTCCTGGTGCGGTGATATCCACACAATTTGAACCAATGTTAGAAAAACTAGCAATATTATGACTGGCACTGATGGCACTCACACCAAGCACTTTATTTGTCTCTTTTCCAGCATCAAAACAAATTGGATACAATGGAAAATCATTCAAATCAGAAGCACTGTTACCAGCGGCAGCGACCATCACCACACCTTTTCCATATGCATAATCAATAGCCTTTTCTACATCTCCCGTGATATCGCCGACCACACTCATATTGATAATATTAGCCCCATTATACACAGCGTAATAAATGGCATCTGGTAATCTAGCAAAAGAACCAGATCCACCCTCATCAACTACTTGGATATTCATTAATTTGACATTAGGGCTAACGCCAGAGCCATTTTTTTTATTGTTGCCAACTGCCCCAATGATACCAGCCACAAGAGTACCATGATTAAATACCCCAGAATTTTTTTCGCTCTCGGTAAACTGATCAACTTGTGGCCTAGGATTATTGTTGCCTCTCTCTTCTGATTCATCAATTAGACCATCGCTGTTTGTGTCTCTCGACACAAAACTCCACCCCCAAACATCATCAACATAACCATTTTTATCATCATCTATTTGATTATTAGAAATTTCATCAACATTTTTCCAGACATTGGTGAATAAATCTGGATGAAAAGTATCAAAACCATTATCAATTACTGCAACTACAACGTCTTGAGAACCTAATGTATAATCCCAAGCAGAATACACATTAATGTCCGTGTAAGCCCACTGTTCTACAAAAGGATCATCAAGAGTCTTAGCATAGGTAATCTCAAAAAACAAAAAAGAAGAAAACAAAAAAATAGCAAGTAAAAAAATATTTCTCATAAAAAATTATAGTACATGTAGGCTGTCCGCTTTACCATACACTGTGGGATATTTTAAGATTTCTGTGTCTGCCTTAATTGCACCTTTTGATTTAAAATTCATATCAATCACAGAGGATCCAGGAATAACAAACCGCTTCATAAAATTATTTGAGGAAAAAATCTTATCAGTGGTATTTCCAGAAATAGTGTAGAACAAATCGTCTATATATTGATAATATATCTGATTTTTAGTGGGGTGTTCGACAATAGATCCTCTTGGGTACTTATATCCAACGCTACTAAATACTTCCAGGCCGAACAAAAGGTTCCCCGACAAAGCGTCTTGCAAATCATTTAGACCATCACCATTGGTGTCTTTGGACTTTGGGTCTGTAAACCAGTAAAAAATTTCTTCATGGTCAGTCAAACCATCTCCATCTGAGTCAACTTTAAAATCACTGGTGCCATATTCTTTTTCAGTATCTTGGTCTACGCCGTCATGATCTTTGTCAACTATGCCCCCCTCTTTATCTTCTACATCATAGCCCCTAATATTATAAAAACTAATCTGCGATGATTCAAGCGTAATAACACGTTTGGTCCAATTGTCACCATAAAGTAATTTGGCTTCTATTTCTGAACGAATTGGACGCAGACGACATCCTGGCTCTGGGGCATATACTTTTGGGGAATTTTCAAAACTTACTAACCATGTTCCTGACCTAACACAAATTGGTTTACCAACTAAATACTGTCCAAGTTTGGTGTTACTAACATAAATAACACCGGCCATATCATTGTACCAAGAATGAAAAACTGCTGGATGAGAAAATGGGTGGATGTACCCATCAAAACCAAAATAATAAATTTGGGTGTCTTTGCCTTTAATAAGACTGCCCTCTGGAATATATGATACAGGCTGGGTATAATTTATTGATTTATTTAGTGTTTTAGTTTTACCATTAGCATCCTTGAACTGAACATAAACAATCTTATTATCAGTCCCAGGAGATAACATCCAGTATATGCTGTCTGTGACAGGAAAACCATCAAACAAAAAAAAATCTTTTTCATTGCTAACAAATATGGTTTCAACACCTTTGGAGTACTCAAAATCAAGAATCACAGACCTCTTGTTTGTCTCCTCATCCTCATCATTGATAAAAAAGTCCACGTTCATGTCGTCTGGAACATATAGACTTATCTGGTCTGTATATACTTTTTTGGAATCTACTTTTCCACCTTTGAATTTTGCGTATACAGTCTTAATGCCACCTCCAAAATTGAGATACCAAACTTTGGTCTTGGCATAAGCCTCCCACTTGGCATCTAGCAAATCTGGTTCATTGGAAATCATCATTTGAGTTGCTCCCTCTGGTGCTGAAATATAGAGAGTTACTTGTCTAGTATAAACATTCGGATTGTTCTTGTTAATATTAAAATAAACCTCTGGTGAAGCAGTAAAAGCTGTGCCAAAAAAAACAAATAGTGCTAACAAAACACCACCAATTAGTGAAGTGAAAAGTATAACTTGATTTTTTAGCTTTAATGACATATAATTTCTACAAAATAGTATACTAAAAAATAGACCAACATGCAATTATTTTATAGAATTAGACAGTTGATTCTAGTGGCTGGAGATCTACTAGTTTTTATTTTTTGTTTTTGGCTTAGTCTGGCTATCCGATATTTTGAAATTCCCTCTCTGGAGACATTTGAGCATCATGTAGCCATATTACCAATATTGCTGGCGCTCTGGTTAGTATTGAACTATATCAATGGGCTATATGATTTGGTGAGATGTGGCAATATCAAAAATTCTTCCAGAAGACTCCTCGAAACAGCAATGATAGCCTTGGTGGTAAGCATGGTTTTATTTTACATATTGCCAAAAATAAATTTGACCCCAAAGACTATACTGGTGCTGGCTGTGTTTATTGGCTACAGTCTAGTCTTCATTTGGCGACTACTCTATGAATATTCTATTGGTGATAAAGGTTTGAAAGAGAAAATCCTCTTTGTTGGTCATACCAAAGAAATGGTTGAACTAGTAAATATCATAACCAAATTACCCCAAAAAGGATACCAAATTTGTGCATGGATAGACCCCACCAAAAGCATTGACAAAGAAAAATATAAATCTATTGAAATCTATGAGAGGTTCCAAACTATCAGACCGCTCATCACCAATCATCATATTAGCACTGTTGTAATAGCTCCTGACTTACGCCACCAAGAAGAAGTACTGAGAGAATTATACGAACTATTATTTTGGGATGTTCGCATCATGGACATGACTTCTTTTTATGAGACGATTACTGGTCGCATTCCACCTTCTACTTTTTCAGAAGGATGGTTTTTGGATCATATTGGAAACAATGATTTGCCAGTCTACAAAAAAATAAGAATACTAATAGATTATATTGCCGCTTTATTGCTTGGAATCATATTTGTCATATTATTTCCTCTAATTGTTATTGGCATAAAAACCACTTCTAAGGGCCCAATTTTTTTCAAACAAAAAAGAGTTGGTAAATATGGAAAACATTTTTTTCTCTACAAATTTCGCTCCATGTATTCTCTGGCAGAAGATGGAAGTGCCGAGATGGACGGCGCCCAATTTGCCACCAAAAATGACGAGAGAGCTACAACGTTTGGCAGATTTTTACGAAAAGTCCGACTGGATGAGTTGCCACAGTTTATCAATATGCTAAAACGTGATATCACGCTTATTGGTCCACGTCCAGAAAGACCAGAGATAGTGGAAAAGTTGGAAGAAAAGATGCCGTACTATTCGCTTCGCCATGTAATTCGTCCTGGTCTAACAAGTTGGGCAGTGCTCCACCAAAATTATACTGACAACATAGAAACGTCTTTACAGAAGTTACAATATGATCTGTATTATATAAAAAACAGATCACTTTTACTTGATCTGTCGATCTTACTCAAAACTGTTAATCTAATTCTGAGAGGGATGGGACAATAGATTTACCTTATTACTTGAACACTTTAGCACCTGAACACTTGAAAATTATGAACACTGAATCACTAAAACTAGTTTAGTGCCCATATTTCTGCTTCTTCTATAGTCTTAAAAAAATTTGTTACAAAAGTATTTTCTGAATCGTCTTGTTTTACACTTACTTCGTCGTTGATAAAGGCAAACTTCTCTACACCCACATCGTTGTAAACAGCCGCGATGTTTTTGTTTCTCCAAGCAGTTAAATTTGGAGTAAGCTCTACTATATAATGCCGTAAATCAACAATAATTCTCTTGCTTTCCAATTGCTTTACTATTTCAATATAAGCTAGAGCTTCTTTTTTAAACTGATCTTCGCTAAAACTTGCGACCTACTTAAAAATCAAATACAAAATCCCATCTTCTTCAAGCACCCTGATAAAATTGTCATCAATGTAATTTACCATAATATGAAATATCCAAATGTTAAAGTGTTTAAGTTTTAAAATGATAACGTGCTCAAGTGATAAAGTGTTTGGGTGCTAAGGTGCTAAAGTCCCCATTCTTTCTTCAGTATTTCCAAACCATCTTCTATAGTAACTGTTGGCTCCCATCCGAGGAGTTTTTTTGCTTTGGTATTGTCTGCCTCTACAAACCTCATCTCACCTTTTCTTTCTGGAATATATTCAACATCTCTACCAATTAGCTCAGCAATTTTATTGACACTGGTCTGTTGGCCAAAACCAATGTTGATAGTTTCTCCGTGTGACACATCTGATTGCCAGGCAATTATATTTGCTTCAACCACGTCAGAAACATAGACATAATCACGGGTCTGTTCTCCATCCCCTACCACAGTTAATTTTTTGTTTTCTTTCTTCTGTTGCAAAAAAATTGGAATAACCATAGGGTATCCTCCGTTAACAGTCTTTCTAGGACCGAAAACATTGAAGTAACGTAGTGACACCGTCTCTAGCCCAAATAGATCAACATATAGCATCATATACTGTTCTCCAATGCGTTTGTGGAGTCCGTATGGGCTCTTTGGTCTGATACTATGTGTTTCGGCAATAGGTAGCTCTCCTTGGTCTTCATACACTGCTCCTGTAGAGCTAAAGACAATCTTTTTTACTCCTGACAATCTAGCGGCTTCCAAGATATTTAACGTACCAGACACATTGATCTCATGGGTAGATACAGGGTCTTCAATAGAAATTAGCAAACGAGGGTCAGCGGCCAAATGAAAAATCACATTCACACCT
>PFPK01000018.1 GCA_002793015.1 Candidatus Magasanikbacteria bacterium CG_4_10_14_0_2_um_filter_37_12
CTTCAAAATTCCGCATTTGACAAAGTAGAAGAAGCTATAGCTACCGATGGGCGCAGTACAGAAGATATTCTTCGTCAGCTTAACGAGGCAAAGCAGACCAAAGATTACGACGCAAAACGTAGTTTAACTGAAGCATTACTCCAGCGGTTGGATATTGCAGACATACGCGGAGAAGAACGCCCAAAGGAAATTTTGGATGCCCTGGGCAGTATCTATGCCGCAGATGAATATTCTAAAGTACGCAGAGACAGCATAATGGACGAGATACCAAAGGATAATCCTGATGTACTCGTTCATACCCTCCTTGATGAAAAGTTTTCAAATAGCACGAGCCTTCTCTACTCTCTTGAAAACAACGACGTACGAGAAATAATCTACCAAGCTTTGAAAGATAACAATGCGGTAGACAAAGCAGTGACTCTTGTTTCAGCAACTAAAGACCTTACGGAAAAAATACGTCTTTTTGAGGATATCGATTTATGGCTTCGAAGTAATTTAAGTAACGAGGCAAAGAAAGCCATAGGCTCTTATGGTGGATATAATCGCCTTAAGCGCGACGTCGCCGTTGAACTACTTAGTCAAGACAGAGAAATGTTTAACAAGCTTCTTGAGTGCGGGGTAATTGATATCGACGGGTTGGAAGACCGCATAAAAGACGAACCTGATGAATCACTTGCAGAATTACTCCTGCATGTTATCACCATAGATGACGCTTCACGAGTCATGAAATTTATACGCAATAAAGACGCACTCCTTACCACTGTCTCTGAACTTGATCGCGCCACTCTTCCACAAGAGTCTCGTGGTGCAGTTGTAGACAATTTGCAACGACTCGCAGCTGCCTTTGATACCCCGCCACAAATTCGTTCACTAGGACATCTCCGCAAGAGAGATGAAAACATGCAATCATACGAAATACCGAATAAATTTATAATTGCTCTTAAAGATGGGGAAGATCACGCCACTATCGTTTGGAGTAATACAAGAGATTTTGGTGAGCACAAACACCTTGCTCAACGTATTGGCAATATATCCAAAGCACTATGCGCCGGAGGAGAAGTGGGGCTTATTGAGCTTGGTGATGGGCGTTTACAAGTTGCGTTTGAAGGACGGAGTGGAACCTTTGGTCCGTATAATCACACGTTCCTTGAACGTTTCAAACAAGCACTAGCTGAAAGGTTGCAACGCGAATTAAATACTGAGATAGAAGTAGTTATACGTCCGAGTAAAATTTGAGTCCGGAGTATAAAATAAAGAGTTGGCGGGGCGCAATTCACCCTCTAACCCCCCTCTTGTGCCCCGCCAACATTGAAAAAAAGAAATTGGCCTTGCGGAAAAGTGATTTTCTTTCAGAAAATAAAAGGAAAAGCATACATCGTACAACAGCACGATATCCGGTTCGCACTTGGCTAACGCCAAATGCTCACCCAAATTTTCACTCCACTGCGTTCCGTGAAAACATCAGATATACGCGAACGTTGGGCGACATATTTTCAAGTCTCTTTTAAAAACAAAGCACGAGTGGAATTTTTCTTTATTATTAAGAGGGGAAATAAGGTATAATTAACCTATTAATAATGAATACTATGAACAAAAGAGGTTTCTCAAACATTCTAGTTGTTATTCTATTTTTATCTACAATAGCTGGTGTTGCTGGGTATTTTATTTTTCTTAAAAAGCAAACAACTACGCCAACGACTATATCGACCCCAACAAATAACATTACACAAAAAACAATATCAATTGATAATTCCTATTCAGATTCAGAGCTACCATCTCTTACAGCAGATAAGAAAGACATCATTTTTGATAACAGAGTCTTGCTGTCTATTGATCATAATGCAATTTTCGATTGGTTTAAAACTAAAAGTCAATTATGCGACGGATACAATCTTACTAGTGCTACTGACCGTAAGGAATTTTGTGAGAACAAAGCATCCTTCAGACAGAAATCTAGCTAGATTTACTTCTATTGCCGTTTCTCCGGATAAAATGGAAATTGGTTTTACTATAGAAAGCGACACATTAGCCCCAGATACTGTTGTTGGAATATTTTCTAAGTCTACAAATATAGTAAAATTGCTAACCAGTTACTATTTAGGAAATGAATTCATAAGTTTTTCTCCTAATGGGACCTATTTTATCTATAGAGGAGAGTGTTGGGAAGCAATGTGTGGACTTTTTGTAAAAGATTCAAAAACACTTTCTGAAAAAGCGAGTATTAATAATCCAGAATACGTGGATTCTAGACAATGGGACGCCAGATTTGTACAGTGGATTAGGGAGAATGAGGTTGAATATAAACTAGAATCAATCAATAGTAATGATGTAAAAATCGAAAGAAAGTCATTTTAAATTTGGAGTTTTGGGCTACGGGCATTCACCCCATTAATCCCACTCTACTCCTCGCCCAAAACGAAAATATTTTCACTCGAACAAATTGATAAAAGAGACTTGAAAATACGCTAAAGCCACGTTGCACTCTCACTCCGCTATCGCTCCGTTCGGCTCGCCTAACTATCCATATCCTCGTCAAGCAATACCTGTGGACAAAACTCAATAAAACAAAGAATGAAATGAGGCAGTGTTTTTTTTGAATACAACAAAACAGATACAGACTGTGTGGCGAGAGTTTGTAAAAATATGAGATGATTTTTTTTTACACACCCAAAACTTGACAACAATTCCCAATTAATCTAAAATACAAAAATTAACAACCAAATCATATATATTACGGAAGTGAGGTAGCTATTCCTCCACTGTGCCGCAACGGTAAAGCCTCGATATCAATCTGGGGACAAGTCCGGTCTGTGTATATGTGAACATCTCGAGCAGGAACATAAGTAAATTGTCTTTACTTTTTGCCATCTTCCTAGCTCTCTGGAAGATTTTTTTATTTTTAAAAATCTATGCAAAACACAAAATCAAAAATTCTTATCTTAGGCCTCCTACTTATCGTCGGAGCTGGATGTAATCAGATTCCTGCGAAAGAAAACCAGACCAAAGACGACAACCCAACACTAATTGAAATAAATACCACAACACAGAACTCGAAAAGTAGTGAACAAATGCCCACTCCAGCTGAACTACCAAAAAATGCACAAAAAAAAGAAGAGACAGACATGGTAATAGTCCAAGTAGAACAAGAAAAAAAATCACAAAACCCTCAAGGAGTAATGACCCTGCCAGAACCAAAAGATGACAGTGCCGAAGAAATTATAAAAAAAGAAGAATCAACTGACCAAAAAATTGAAGAAGCTGAGACAGAGAATACTCTCGAAGCGACATTGTCAACAGACGACAAAGAATATCAATTACAAATGCCAGAAGGAAGTAGTGTCTATGACTTGATGACAAAGGCTTCCCTGAGTACTGATTTTACATTTTCTGCAAATAACTATCCTGGCATTGGATTCTTCATCAAAGAAATTAATGGAGTAAAAAATAACAAACAGGCTGGTCTCTACTGGATTTACTATCTAGAAGGAAAACCAGCAAAAGTAGGAGTATCTGATTATATTTTAAAGCCAGGAGACAAAATAGCATGGAAATACGAAGTACCAAATTTTTAGACAATAAATAACATATAATGGCTATTAACTAAAGAGCTGTTCCTCCACTATGTCTGGAGATTATAATCAGTGTAATCCTTAATTTAATATGAACAGTACCAAAAAACTATTCCGCCTGTCTGTCATCATCTTACTATTGTTGTCTGGTTTTACAAAGCCTATTTCAGTCCATGCAGAGGAAGATGTTTCTGATACAGAAGTATCTGTACAAACTACCGAAACAAAAAATGTACCCGAAGAACAGACAGTAGAGGATACAGGCGAAAGCAATCTGGAGGAAGATACTGAAAATCAAGAAGAAACTCAAGAAAAACAAACTTCTGAAAAAAATGCAGATGAAGAAACAACGGGAGAAGAGACCGATGAGCCTACGGAAGATGAAAACGAAGTAGAAAAAACCGTAACCATCAAGCTACGCTACAGTGATCAGTTCATGTTTGATGATCTTGTTGTCTTACCAACTTCCACTACTTTTACCGATAACAACGGAGACGAATATACCACCACATCGACCAGCGTCCTCACAGCCCTCATTAGTGCCGACAAGACTAGTGATGAATTTGATATTACCAATCTAGAATATTATCCAGCATACAGTAGCTTCTATTTGCACTGTCTAGCATTCAATAATGCTGAGAACACCAAAGCCTGTAACAACTGGAACTATGTAGTTGATGGAATTTACCCCAGCAATATTGGTATGGATAGCTATAACCTGGCAGGTGGAGAAACTGTTTATATTTATTTCAATAATTCTTGGAAAATCAGTGCCAGCACTTCTACCTTTGATTTGGGAGCTACCACCACATTTTATACATGGCAATACGATTATGCTGATCCAGAAAACGAATGGCTCAGTGATCCAGAAGATAAAATAAATATCTCTGTCAACAATCCAAATTCTACTGGCTGGTGGGATGCGACTACGATGATAGCAACAACTACCAGTGACAACTCTGGATCTGTAGATTATCTTTTTACCAGCACGGGTACTTTTTATACGGATATTACAGCTGACGACTATTCCAAATGGAGTAGCCCGATCACTATCAATGTCACATCACCAACTAGCACAGAAGCCACAACTCCGACATCTACGCCCACCCAAGGTGGTGGTGATAGCACACCACAATTCAATTCCATCAGTAGTGCAAAAATTAATGCTACAGTCGAAAAAATTCTTAATTATATAAAATTACAACAATCAAATACAGGAGAAATAATTGATGGCGGTACATCGGATTGGTTAATGATGAGTTTTGGAGCCCATTGGGACAACAGCAGTAAGATAAAAAATGGTGACACTTCCCTGCTCAGTTTTGTGCTAGGCTATGATTTTGATGGCTACACAGATCTCAATCTTTGTGCTGGATACCCAAGGCATATCATGGCTCTACTAGCCGGCGGAGTCAACACAGACCATACAAAAGTAAATGAGTTAAAATCAAAAATGTTGACCGAGTGTTATACAGACAATTTATATGGTCAAGATGGTATAAATGACGACGTCTTTGCCCTTATGGCGCTCCTAGAGTTCGATTATAGCAGTAATGACCAGATTGTCTCAGATCTAGTAAAAACCATCGTCAATGACCAAACAGGAGATGGGGCTTTCACTTGGGTTGGCTGGCCTGGAGCAGATATAACTGGGGCGGCGATCAATGCTCTTAGCTCTGCTAGAAACCATGGTATTACAGTTGATCAATCTGTTCTAGATAATGCCAAAAATTATCTCAAGCAAAACCAGCTAGCCGACGGTGGCTGGGGCTATGGCACTTCGGATATTCTCACCACTAGCTGGGCCATGATGGGGATCAATGCTCTCGACGAATCACAGTCTGACTGGTTCAATAGTGAGGGGAAAAATCCCTGGTATCCGATGACAGAACGACTAAATGATGCAGTTTATTATGAATCTGCCTGGACACCTGGTACAGTAGATTGGTTTGCGATGAAGCATGCTGTCCCTGCTCTCCTGAAAAGTAGTTGGCCGATTGTCAAAACATTTGTTGATAATAATTCCTCAACTACATATCCTATTTCAACAGGTTGTACAAATTGTGATTCTAAAACCCCAACTACCACAGAAGAAATCATTATAGAAGAAGTGTCCACTTCCACAATTGATATTATATTGAAAACCCCTACCACGACACCGTCTTCAACGATTGATATTGTTAAACCAAAAACCACTGAGATAGAAAAAAAAAATAATGAGCCAGAAGAAGAAATCATTAAAAATATTCCGCCAGCACAACTAATTCGTCCATATGTGCCTCCCAAAAAAGTCTTGGGTGAAAAAATTGACAATTCTAATCAAGATAAAAATAAACAAGATAAAAATAAAGTAGAACAAAAAACTGTCTTGGACGACAGTCTAAAACAAAATGGCATGGCAGAAGAAAGTCTTCAAAATGCCAAAAAACCATTCCTAAAAAAAGTTATGGACTTCTTCTACCACATGATTTCCTCTGGTTTCAAATTTTTGATGAACCTGCTATAATGAATCATAATCACCCGTCATAACGAATGATATTAATTTTTTTTTTCTAAGCGAAACTTAAAAAATATAAAAAAATACTACTAGGTTGATTCAATAATATAAATTAATATGCTCAAAAAATATAGCAAAATTGGAATATTATTGGTTATTTTTTTAATCCTCGGTGCAGGATGCAATGTCTTACCTAAAAAGACCACCCATACTTACAATATTCAAGTCACCAAATCCACAACCTACACAGACAAACATCAAATAGAAGAAGAAAATGAAATTATGCCAGTAGACCAACTGATGAAAAAAGTAGACCCACAACTAGAAACACAAATAAAAAATGGGCAAGAAAAAATGACGAAACTAAATGGAGTAATTGCTACCATGAGCAAAGAATGGAAACTGTACGTCAATAATATTTCCCCAGAATTTACTAACCTTGCCGACTTGATGGTCCGTGCTTCTGAACAAATTGAATGGCGCTATGAAGAAAAATAATAATTGAGCTAGTGGCAGTTGTACTTATTTTAAATAGCGAAATCAATGTTAATAAAATTATGAACAAAAAAACTCAAATCTCTGTAATTCTGATCCTCATCGTGCTTGGTTTTACAGCCAGACTTTTTCCACACCCAGCCAACTTTGTTCCTATTGGGGCTATTGCAATCTTTGGAGCGCTGTATCTACCCCGTAAAATTGCTCTCCTCGTTCCCCTGCTAACTATGTTTGTGAGTGATATTTTTATCGGATTTTATAGCTGGCCCATGATGGCCTCTGTTTATCTGGGATTTGCTCTCATGGGATTGATTGGCCTCCAAGTTAGAAAAAACAAAAAGTTTAGTACACTTCTCAGCGGGACACTACTCGGTTCTTTCTTATTTTTTCTACTTACTAATACTGCTGTTTGGGCTTTTGGAACAATGTATACTATGGACATTTCGGGTTTGTTTCAGAGCTACTACATGGCTCTGCCATTCTTCCGCAACAGTATTTTAGGTGATTTATTTTACACTGGTGTTTTGGTTGGTGCTGTGGAGGCCTTACAGTATTATTATCAAATCAAGAATATAAAGCAAAAGATTTCAAATTTGTAAAATGGTTGTTTATCAAAACTCCATAACCTTTCTGGACATTGAAGCTAACTAAACAAAAAAACTCGCTTAATAATCTAAGCGAGTTTTTTTAAAAATTTTGTATTCAACAACCTCACATTCCTAATTCATTATCCCACATCCAACACCAAAAAATCATCCGAAATTCATGTCATCACCATAAGCTGTATCGCCAGAATCAGTCTGATATCTTTTTTTCTTGGCACTTTCGTTTTCAACAATCTCCTCTACTGGAAGATTGACAAATTCCATTGGTAGACCAGATGGTGGCTCAGAAGTCTTGAGAGTGGCTGACTGAACATTTGGAGTAGCCACATGTGACATTGGAAAATGCCAAATGGTTGCCAGCTCTTCAATATTTAAGACATCAGCTTTCTTACCAGTCGACGTCTTTCTCTTTCTAAAAGCCTTCATCAACTGTCTTTTTCGATGTTCGGCTCTTTCTGTAGCATTGAAGTACTCGGCAGATGTAACGTAATTTGGAGCAAGAGAATTGGAAGTAGGAATATTGAATTGATTAATTGCCCCTATGAGAGAATTAACTCCATTACTTGGTTTGAAAGATACTTTGGTGGCCAAATATATGGCTCTGATTTTTGTTTTAAAACCTATTTTTCCAATCTTGTCTTCCATTGCTTCAACTAATTTTTTCTGTCCAGGGGTCAGATATTGAAGTTGATTAGGTGAACCATCGTCAGAAGATTTTGAACCTGTATCCTCGGCACGAATCCCGCCAGTCATCTGTGCCCCCATCTCCTCAAAACTTTTACCAATTTCCTTGGTAATTGGATTATCAAAAACCCAACTAAACATCCCCGGCTTATGTTTTACATCTTCACCAATCAATTCCTTGATTTTTTTGATACACTCTTTTTTCCAAGCTGCGCCTTCCGCAGGTTCAATAATAATTTGGTACCACATTTGTTCACCTGATCCAATCCTGCTAAAACTTTCTAAAAAAGTACCAATAGGATCTTTGAGAACAGTGTCTTTGGAAATATTGTGTTCAAACTCACTATACATTCGAATCGGAAAAGCATAATGTTCAGTTAGGTTAAAATCAGCCCCCCACATATCATACTCTTCGTTAGGAAATTTTTCTGGCGCACTTTCTGTGTAATCTTCTACTTCTGTAATATCAGAATCTGGATATTGAGCATAAATCGCCGCCTCGACGACATCTTGATATTTATCAAGAGTACGAATCAGAAATTGTATATAGCCCTCGATACTGATAATTTCCAAACTAAATTTGTATGGTTCAAATCCTCGACGATATTTAGTTCCAATACTAGGGGTCTCCAGAACACTGTATATATGACTAAAAAATTGTTCAACAGCCTTCGGTGTCTGAACATTGAGAGGTGGAATATCAATTGCCAAAAGAACATATTTCCAATCTTTTTTCCATTTGTCACTTTTGTACTCAGCCAACAAATGTAATGAAGCAAAAAATAGTAAATAAAATAAAAAAAGCCAACCACCAAATATAAAAACAATGATAACAATCTCGGCAGAAGAATATTTAGCAAAAAAATCCAGAATAATTTCTAGCATAATTTTATGAGAAAAACATTATATCAATAAAAAAAACTATACTTCGATCAATTTGTAAACAATCAAGTAGACAATAAACACCAGAAATCCTGTCCACCACCATCCAAATTGTCCAGTCTTGTATCCGATAAAAAATACCAAGAGACAAATAAACGTAGCAATAGCCGAGATAAAATGTCTAACAAATGCCTCAGACATAAAAAATATTTTGATTATTACCAATAATAAATTTCGCTAAATACTTTGAATTAATAATATGGTCTAATAAAATTATACCATAAAACTAAATAACTAACTATGCAATGAAGTACTTTTAGAGATTGTTGAAAAAAATTCCTTTACCAACAATATATCTTGATTTATTTTATTGATCAACTCATCTTTATGGTAAATCTTTTCAACAGAAGCCACTTGTTGAATTGGATCAACCTCTAGAAAACTACCATAAAAATCAGGACCATCATAATCAACCAAATAAATCTCCACTCTCCAAGCAGGCATATTTTTAATTACCAAGGCCGCTTTGTATACTTTCTTTTCAAGACTACACCGTGCCGCATAGACACCTGGACCTAGCTTGACTTCTTTTTTTGTGCAATCCAAATTAGCTGTAGGAAAACCATATAACTTTCCCATTTTATCTCCGCCAACTACAATTCCACCAAACATAGGTGTCAAAAAATTACAATATACTTAATGTTTTAGCATTTTGGCCATTTCGATTGCAGCCTTCCCCCACTCATAGCCACTATTCTTCGACTCACTGGATCGATCTATGGCTTGTTGCTCTGTCAAACAAGTCAAAACACCATAAATAATAGGAATATCGTTGTCTATGTTCAATCTCATAATCGCCTTAGTGACAGAATCAGCAATATATTCAAAATGCATAGTCTCACCTTTGATAAGAGAGCCTAAACAAATTATAACATCTATATTTTTTTCTCGAATCAATTTGCTAACAACAAACGGTATTTCAAAAGCACCAGGAACCTGATACACCGAAATATTTTTCTCCTCTACACCTGTCTCAAATAATGCCTCCTTGCATCTACCAAGTAAAGCATCCGTAATATGGTTATTCCAACGACTGACCACTATTCCAATCCTAAAAGATGAACCATCCAGCTTATCAAAAACAATTCCCTTGCTCATATATATAAAATCAGTTTAAATCAATGCTAATTATTCAAAATCTCCATCGCTTTTTCCAAGCCCTTGTCTGTATACTCCACATCTTGACCTTCTGTTGTGCCCTCATCTACAGGAACAAACATGTTTTCTATAACAACATCAGGCATAATGCCCTCTCCATCGATCATTCTATCTTTTGGGGTCAACCATTTAGCAATTGTGAGCTTAATAGCCGATCCATCAGGTAGCACTTCAAAATCTTGAACAGAGCCCTTACCAAATGTCTTGGTACCGACAAGTGTGGCTACACCATGATCTTGCAGTGCCCCAGCAACAATTTCTGAACCAGATGCACTGCCACCATCCACCAACACCACAGTAGATATATCAGAAAAACGGTGTCTCCCTCTTGTTTGGTGTTCACTGTCAGGTATCTTAGCAAAACGTTCTTTCACAATGGCACCTTTGTCTACCCACTCGCTCGCAACATCAATTGATGTTTCCAAAAATCCTCCTGGATTGAGACGCAAATCTAAAATAATTCCTCTTGGAGAAGTCAAAACAATTTCCCTGACAGCTTTATCAAATTCAGTCCAAGTAGTCTCATTGAAGTAACTTATCCTCACATAGGCTATATTATTTTCTTTAGTTTCCCAAGTTACTGTTGGCACACTGATAGTCTCACGAACAATTTCTAGATTTTCCATTGTTTCAAATCCATTATGAGTAACAGCAAGAACTACTGATGTCCCCAGCTCGCCACGAATATTAGCCACAGCATCTTCCAATGTCATTCCGGATGTTTCTTTGTCGTCAATAGCGTATATCTTATCTCCAGGCACCAGGCCAGCTTTTTCTGCTGGAGAGCCTGGAAGTGGAGCGATTACAATCAGTTGTTGGTCACGAAGACCAATTTCTGCCCCTATTCCTTCAAATTCGCCAGAAAGATCTTTGGCAAATTCCTTGGCTTTAACTGGTGGAAAATATGTGGAGTAAGGATCATCAAGCCCGCGAACCAACCCAGCGATTGCCCCATAAAACAAGTCAACATCATTGACTGGTTGGTCAACATATTTTTCTTTAATCTTATCCCAAATATTCCAAAACTGTTCAAAACTCACTTCTGAAGATCTTGATTTGGAATAAATATCAATTACTTTGCTAAGAACCACATCGCCATTATCGTCAAAAATTTCATTCCGAACAGTATAAGCGTGACCAAAATAAAAACCAACAAAAAAAAATAAAACTAAACTAATGATTACATAAAGCTTATTGTTTTGTTTTGGTAAGTTTGTTTTTAATTCTTCCATAGTTATTTATGTATTAGTTTATGACAGTTTTTACTGTTTGATAAAGTATAACGTCAAATTTGTTTCTATCTCATACTGTCCGCTTACATGCTTCTGCTAAATAAGTCTAATAGCCATCTCAAAAATATACCTACCAAATTGAGTAACCAAAATCCATCTGTCAATCTTCCAAACGCTCAATATCGACTCCAATTCCACGAAGCTTAAAAATCAAATCTGCATAACCTCTCTCTAGCGGATAGACATGTCGCAAGACTGATCTGCCTTTGGCAGCAATCATAGCAATAAGAATCACTATCCCTGGACGAATAGCTGGTGGACAAATTACTTCATTTGCTTTCAAAGTTGTTGGGCCTTCGATCATTACTCTATGTGTATCCAAAAGTAAAACATTGGCTCCTAATTTTTGTAATTCCAGCATATACAAAGCCCTGTTTTCATAAACCCAATCATGAATCAAAGTCTTACCTCGAGCTTGAGTAAGCATCGCTCCAAACAAAGGCAAATTATCAATATTCAAACCCGGAAAAGGACGACCATAAATCTTATCTGATAAAGCAACCAGTGAAGATGATTTCAATAAAATATCAGCAATATTAAAATAACCATTTCTAGATTTATGAACATTTGTAATTTTATATTTTTGGCCCATCACCCGTAACTTTTCCAATTCCAATTCAAGAAAATCTAATGGACAATTACTAACTGTGAGATTAGATTTTGTCGTTACAGCAAGAGATATCCAAGTCATAGCCACTATCGGGTCAGGCATAATATAATAAGTATCCACAGATTTTAACTTTTTTACTCCTGTAATTTTGAGAGTGGTTGTACCAATCCCCTCGATTAAAGCGCCTGCTTTTTTGAGAAAATAACAAAGATCCTGAACCATGTAATTTGATGAAGCAAACTTGATAATAGTCTCACCTGGTGCCAAGACAGCAGCCATAATCGCATTTTCAGTAGGGGTGTCACCAGATTCATACATCACTATATCTGCTGAATGGAGGGACTTGTTTTTGACATCATAATATTTTGATTTTGAAACTATCGAAATACCAAATTGTTCTAAAGCAAAAAGGTGAGGCCCAATAGTCCTGGCTCCCAACTTACATCCTCCTGACTTGTAAATTTTGTATGACTTTTCTCGCGAAGCCAGAGCTCCTATAAATAGGAGAGATGCTCTAGTTTTCTCACAAGCTTCTTTGTGAATATTGTCCATTTGGAGCTTAGCACTGCTATTAATGACTAGGGTACTATCGTCTACTCGCTCCACAATTACCCCAATGCTATCAAGAATCTCCAAAAATCTGTCTACCTCGACGATATTGGGGATATCTTTCAATGTTACCTTGCCACGGATCATCAATGATGCACAAAGAATAGCCACTGTAGAATTTTTTGTGGTACTAGTCTCGATTGTGCCTTTCAAAGGCTTACCTCCTCTGACAACGAATTTTGTCATAACTTAGTTGATTTTTTGACCTAATTACGATAGTATTATACCTGGAAAGTTGTTAGAAAGCAATAATTATGTCTTATCCTGCTATAAAGCTAACACGTAAAATCAGAATCGCCATCATGATTTTTTTAATTATTGCTTTCTTTGTAATTTCACCCATCATAATCCTATATACAGCTGGATATCGTTATGACTTTAAAGCCAAAAAAATACAGGAAACTGGCGTAATTAGTATTGATGTAAAACCAAAAGACTCTCGAGTTTATCTCAATGGTATTGAACTGAAAAACAGTATTCCAGTCCGACTGACCAATCGTCTTCCAGGTGATTATAATATAAAAATAAAAAAAGAAGGTTATCATGAGTGGAAAAAAAATATTACAGTAGAAAGCAAAAAAACTTATTATATTAAAGACATAATTTTATTCAAAAAATATTTTCCGATTAAAATATCAGACTTTGAAAATAATTTTGTGTTTATCTACCCGTCTACCAACAATGGTTATGCTTTGTCAATATACAAAATTGAAAATATTTTTGAAGTCAGACTTTTGGATCCAAAAAATAATCAAGAAACCTTAGTCTTGAGAGAAAATATGGATGAACCTCCTGAAATAGAATGGTCTCCACTAGGAAAAAGGGCAATCATAAAATTTGTCAAAAATGGTGTAAAAAACATAAGTTTATTCTCAACAGGAAAAACAAATGTAACTAATACTTACACATTTACTGACATAAAAAAAAATTTTGTCACCCAGTGGTCACAAGAAAATATACTAACCCAAGATGACACAAAAATTTTATCTCTCACTGATGATGACACATCTGAAGTAATGAAAATTCCGTCTTCAGTCTGGTTTATTGATGACAACGACAATTTATGGCAGATTGACCAAGAAACAAACAACCTCTTAATCAAAAAAGACGATATTACTTCATCTATTCACCTACCCACAGAAAACATTGCCAAAATTATTGATGCTACAGAAACATATATTATTGTTCAAAATCAAAGTCAAGAAATATCCGTTATCATGTATGAACAAAATAGAACAACAAGTACCAAAACACTACCATCAAATTTTTTGCTGTACAACAATAGCCAAGAAGAATGGACCACGTGGAGCGAATGGGAAATATGGAATATTTATAAAGACGGCACACAATCCCTCGTCAATCGTCTGGAGTACCCTATAGACAATATCATTCTTTTGGACGATTTTGGTAATATTGGCTTAATTTCTGGACAATCTGTCTTAGCCTTCAACCAGACCTACCACCTCACTTACGTTTTATTAGATAATACAGAATTGGAGAATGTCTGGTCTGACAAACAAAATAAAAAAATATACTTTACAAGTTTGGACAACAACAAAACAAGTCTATACAAGTTGGAATACTAAAAAAAAATATCTCTTGTCTCTCATATTTTTTTAATTAAAATCATCAAATTCTACATCTCAATGATCGTCTTATCCCCTACCACTATTCTATGCCCAGCCTTCTCCCCATTTTTTTTCTTTCGTAAATTGACACCTTTACCAATCAAACTATCGTGAATAAAAATATCACAGTCAATGTAAGCATTGTCCAAAATAATAGTGTCTTCTAAAGAAGAATTGTGTACTTCTGTGCCTTGACCAATAGTGACGTATGGACCGATCTGACAATTTTCCAAAATACAATTTTCACCAACCAACACCGGCCCAATGACTTTTACATTTTTTCCAACATGCGAACCAATCCCAATATTAACTTTCCCAGATATGACTGCACCTAATTCAGTCATGCTTTGGTTAACAAAATGTTCAGCATCCATTTTATCTAAAAGCAAATTATTAGCAGTGAGCAAATCTTCCACTTTTCCAGTATCTTTCCACCAACCAGTAATTTCCTTGTATCCTACTTTTCTGCCATGCTTGAGGAGATAAGAATGTATGCTTGATATTTCATATTCTCCCCTCGCACTTTTCTCAATATTTTTAAAAGCATCAAAAAACACGTCTCCAGCATAAAGATAAATGCCAGTAACAGCAAAGCTGTTGGCGGGGTTAACAGGTTTCTCTATTACATCAATCAATTCTTTTTTTTCATTAAAAACTGGCACTCCAAATCTCTGAGGATCTGGTACCTCTGACAAAGCCAGCATACAGTCGTATTGTCCTATTTCAAATTCCTTAAACATGCCCTTGATATCTCCAAAAAGAATATTATCTGACAAATAAAACATGAAAGGATCATGTCCGATAAACTTTTTGGCTTCATTGACCACATGGGCAATCCCTTGCGGACCACCAGTCTGTTCATAAAACCTGATCTTGATCCCCCAGTGTCCGCCGTCACCAATATAATCTGGTAAGCTAGTATCCCCCGGATTGGTATTGATAAATATTTCTTCCACGCCTGCTTCGACTGCTTTTTCAATAGCATGAAAAATCATCGGCTTGTTGGCTAATGGCAAAAGATGCTTATTGATAGTCGTAGTGATAGGATACAAACGAGTTGCTCGTCCCCCACCAGTGAGAATTGCTTTTTTAATACGCATATATATCATTTATCCTAAATCAATTCTTGACAAACATTAATTTCGCCGTGTAAATCTTCCAACATTTTGATCTTGATTTGTTCATAGTTAATTTTTTGAGCTAATAGCCAAGACAATTTTACAGTCATTGATTCAATACTCATATCATATGCCGGGATAGCCAAATCGTATTCTCGCAAATATTGTCCTGTCTCATTTACCTGAAAATTAGACACCCCACTTGGGGCTTGAGTAGTCACCACGATTGGAATTTGTTTTTCTTTCAGATATTCAAAAGCTGGAAATAAATGACTGCTAGGATCACCTGCCCCGAAAGCTCTAAAAATAAATGCTGTCATACCATTATTTTCAACCAACGATCTAAATAAATCAACAGACATGCCAGGAAATTCTGTCAACGAGGCAATACTTTTTGTATCAAAATCTTTTTTTACACTCAACACTCTTGACTGGATTGCCAACGCTTTATATTTGGATAGATAGGCAATGTGTTTTTTCATAGCAGCCTCATCAATCCTCATAAATCTTCCAATATCTCCCAAGGCACCGGTCTGAAACGCTTTAAAAGGATCGTAATCGAAATCAGTACCTTTTTTAACTCTTGACCCTGTAATAATTTTGCTTCCAAAAACTGCCATTACTCCTTTTACTTCATGGTATCCCCACACAGCCATCCTTAGAGAATTGACCAAATTTGTGACAGAATCAGTGCCCAGATATCCAAGAGGGACTTGTGCGCCAGTCAAAATAACTGGTTTATTGATATTTTCCAAAGCGAATGTCAAGGCTGCTGCAGTATATCCCATTGTGTTTGTACCATGTAAAACAATAAATGCATCAAAATCGTCGTATTTATTTTGTATCTCCTCTATTATCGACGTCCAATTTTCTGGTTGCATATTAGAGCTATCAACGTTAAGCAACTCAGAGATAGAAGGAGTAATTTCTATATTCCAATTTTTCTTTACAATATCTACAGAATTCTCTAGTATGGACAAAAAACTATTTGGATCAGACTTTGTATTTTGCGAAACATTGCTCTCTGCAACATTGCCAGCCACAGTTCCTCCAGTAAAAATAACTAATATTCTTTTTTTTGTGTATGTGCTCATATAAATATAAAAAACAGATTATAAATTATTTTTTGTTCTATGATACTTCTTCTATAAAAATCACCACCAAATCAACCCTTTAACCACAATCCAATAATAAATCTTCATCAGTGGATTACCAATATACTTCAAAACAGAATTATTCATTGAAGCATCTTGAAAATCAATTCCAGGTACAGAAAAACCAAGCAAATACCGATCACTCACCTTTCTAATCTTTTGGATATGTTTTCTTTTTCCAAGCCACAGTTTCCAACTGCTACTTTTGAACCAATACTGATAGATTTTCTTTCTCTTGTCAGTCCAGCCACCCTTGATCGCAAAAACCCATAGACCCACTTCCAAAACCAAAGCCATTGGTAACAATAACAACAATGTCGGCCAACGGAAAAACATCAGCATCACCCCATAACGATTGCGTTCCATCCAATAGAACTTGGTAATACTACGGCTAAATTGATACTTATGATAAAAAACAGAATCATTAACAAGAGCAATCTTGTAACCCACTGACCGTAAACGAAAAGTCCATTCCAAATCTTCGTGATAGAGAAAAAAATCACTATCCCAAGAACCAAATTTTTTAATCACCCCTACACTCACCATAAGCGCCGCACCACTGGCATAAGAAATTTCTTTTATTTTTGGGTAAATTATATCTTTATACTTCATACGATAGTTGTGACAATAACCAAACCCTAAGTAGTGAAACATATTGCCATCGCTGTTGAGTAAATCTGCCTCAGGATGCAAAAGTATGAGAGATTGAGCTAGGCCAATATTCTTATCATTTTCCATAGCCTCCACCAATGGTTCAAAAGCATTGACTGCCAAAAAACCATCGCTATTGTGAAAAAAGACATAATCAAAACCGTGCTCAATCGCCCAATCCACGCCAGCATTATTGCCCCCAGCAAATCCAAAATTTTCTTTTTGAGACAAAAGTGTGGTATGAGGTAACTGATTGCCAGACAGAGGCATGACATTTTCTTCCAAATAACGCACAGAATGGCCATGTTCAGGATGAAGATTGTCAACAATTACAAATTCCAACTTGTCTTTTGGGTAAGTTATTTTTTTCAACGAAGAAACCACATCGTCAATATAGGGTTCGCAATGAAAACTGAGATATATGATGGCTATTTTGGGATAAAAATTCATATTCTATTTTAGACTTTCGACTTATAATATTTATGATTCCCTCGCCACTTCCACAAATATTGTACCCAACTTTTGGCGTGAATCCGAGCTAATTTATTTTTAAATATTGCTTTGAAAAAGCCAGGTACTTTGGCAGAATCGCGTACATGTACGTGCCTAATAACTATATCATGGACATAATATACTGGCCACCCTGCTTCCCACATACTATGACACCAGTCAGCATCTTCAAGATACATAAAATATCGATCATCAAACCACCCGATGTCGTCCACCATTTCTTTTCGTACCACCATAGCGGCACCAAGCACCCAATCGACAGGACGTGTCTCCTTGTGATCAAAATCTTTCATGATAAGTTTGTCAGCATGCTTTTTGACCCATGTATATTTTTGATCAAAATTAATTTGTTTCAAAGGTTTGATGAGAATACTTGGCAAATCAAAACGATAACATGAATACTGTAAACTCCCATCCATATTTTGAAGTTTTGGACCAATACAACCGATACGCGGATGAGCGTCCATATAGGCAATAATGCGTTCAATGGTTTTTGTATGTTCTGGAATAATAGTGTCGCGGTTCAAAACAAAATAATACCGCGCTTCGCACGTCTTAAATCCATTCACGTTTCCTTTACCAAATCCAACATTGCCACCAGAGTCAACATATATGACTTGTGGAAATTTTTGAAGTGTTTCTTTCATTCCATCTTTGTTTTCCGAATTATCAGCCACCGTAATCTGCACATCATATTTACAATCTTTTGTATCAGAAACCAAAGACTCAACAGCTCGCGTGATGTCGTCTTTACAGAAGTAATTGAGTAATACGATGTTTATGTCAACCATACTTATACTTTTAAAAAAATAAATTAACTCCACCACTTCCGCATTTCCCTCCACCCAACTTTTCTCATTCCTATAATTTCCAATTTCTTATTTCTAATTTCTCGACGATTCTTCCATATTTCCCCTAATCCTTTCAAAACACTTCTATCAAAGATAAGAAACCACATAAACTTCTTAAATTCATACCATTTTATGAACACTGCATCAAGAATCCAATTTTGCCAGTATTCATTTTTGTATAAGGTCATCAAATGATTTTTGTATGAGTGATACTTAACCCAAGCACTTTGCTTTTTCTTATTTTCTACTGCAACCTTGTCCCCTTTTTTATCAAGACCCTCGACTGTCCTATCATGATAGGCGACTGTATCGAGTAAGACAAATGCTTTATATCCAGCGATACGTAAACGAAATGCAAGATCCACATCTTCTTTGTATGAATTATAAAGCGAATCAAAAAAAGTGCAGTCTGAAAAACAAACTTTTTCAATTGTGCTTGTTCGTAACATAGGTAGCGCTCCTGACACGCCAAACACTTCGAGAGCCGTACCATCGCCATTGTGCCTTTCGGCCCGAAAAGATAATTTCATTTTTGGTTCTACTTCATCCCAATCTTTTCCTGCATATTTTTCTACTACGCGACGATTGCGAAAGACTTTCAATCCCAATGAATCTATCTTATTTGTAAAGGTATCTTGAAGTCTGAAGTCTGAAGTCTGAAGTCCATTAAAATTCCACTTCATAAGTCTCGGACTCACCGCCGCCACATTCTCGTGTCTATCAAGAAAATACGTCATTTTCCCAAGACAGTCTGGCGTCAAATACATGTCCTGATTTAACAAAAGCATGTATTCACAATCATAATTCCTAATTCTTAATTCATGATTCAATTTATTATGTCCTTCTGCAAATCCAAGATTTTCTTTTCCTTCTATCAATTCTACATCGACTGGAAAATCCTTAATTTCATTCTTAATCTTTTCAGCCGTATCGTCACCTGATCCATTATCCAAGATAACTAATTTCCAATCTGTATAAATTTGTTTTCTAAGCGATGCAAAAAGATGTGGAATATATTTTGCTCCGTTCCAGGTGACGAGATGTACTGATAGTTTCATAATAATACTGTTTACTGTTTACTGTTTACTGTTTTCTTATAAAACAAATCATTCACCCACGCCATCACAATCCCCACTGGTCGAAATAATGCGATCCACATCCACTTATACCATGGTTCCCATTTTTTAAAATATGTAAGCATGGACTTTGTAAAATTTATTTGTTTCCAAAGTGTCTTTCGTTTTTTGAAACTTTGTCCGACATAATCTACACATGAAATTATTGGCGTGTATACAACTTTGTAATTAAAACGCACTGCCTCACGACAGATATCCACATCCTCATACCAAATAAAATATCTTGGATCAAATGCCCAACCAAGTTTGTCTATAAACTCACGACGCATAAGCATAAAACTACCACGCACACTATGTACTTCTTGTTCTGTGTCAATATCCAAATCTTTCATATGATATCTATCGAGTATATGTGGAAAAATATGAGGCAATTTCAAAATAAGAGCAAGTTGTTCCCACAACTTTGGAAATCGACGTGGCGATGCTTCCCAATTGAAATTCCCATATTGGTCAACAAGTTTTGGACATACGATACCCACGTCTGGGTGTTTATTCATCCATTCAAGAATAATATCAAGAGTTCCATCCTCTACTTTCATATCACCATTAAGAAATAATATAAACTGGCCTTTTGCCAGAGCAAGACCTTTATTATTTGCAACACCAAAACCAAGATTTTCTTTATTTTCTATTATGTGTATTGGCAAATCGCGACCTGTCCCTACGAATTTTGCAATTTTTACGGTCTCGTCAGTTGATCCATTGTCAGAAATGATCTCCTCGCATGTTATGTGTGTACACCCTCGAAAAACCGATTCCATTTGTTTGGCAATATCGTTTGCATTGTTCCATGTGACGGTGATGACTGAAAGATCCATATTAATATGTCTGTGCTAATTTTTCATCCAACTCAAAATTATTTCCTTTTCCACTTCGACCATAATCATCAGAAATCTTGACCACATCATCCAAATCATTTGTAGACACTTCAAAAATATCTGAATCTTCGAGCCCATGTGCGCGATGTACCATACCAGGGTATATATCAAGTTTATCTCCAGGATTCAAAATTACCTCCTCAAGAGCATCCGCCGAAGGTCCAAGTAAAAATTTTATTTTCCCTGACATCAGATACTGTGTTTCTATTTTCTTTTCATGATATTGGAGTGAATATTGATGTCCTTTTTTGATATGCAAAATCTTACCACAATATTGCGCCTGATGTGCAAACCATATTTCATGACCCCAGGGTTTTGGGATTTTTTGGATAGGAATTTGTTCATTCATAATTAGCATGATAATGTTTCATTACTCTTCTCACCTTTTTTCTTCGCCACTGCATACTTCTCCATGGTATCTCTCATTGCCTCATGTACTTCACGCATTTCAATCCCAATCTTACTCAAATTTTCAGATGCCAAAAAATTATTTGATCGTGTTTTTGTCGCAAGACCTTGTTGTACGAGATCATCATTTGTAATCCATTCATTATTATGATTTGGATCAACTAGATCTTCATACAATGCAACAATTTCTCTATGTTTGAGTGTTCCTGGATTGGTCACGTGAAAAATACCTACGGCTTTCTGTTCCATCAATTTATAAAATACATCAATCATATCATCAATAATTGTCACGCTGTTTTCTACATCAATCACTTTTGAAAAAGTTGCCAATTTGTCAATCATGTTATTTGGTGATGGAACATAATCAATCGGCATGCGAATACGAGCAATCCCAACATTTGGCAACGTGGACAATACTAGATCGGTTGCCCATTTTGTTCGTGAATAGGTTACTTCTGTCGGATTACCCATATCATCTTCACGCCATTTCTTATCTGGATGTGGCGAATCGCCATAAAAAATACATCCAGATCCAATATGTAAAAAATAAATTCCTCTTTCTTGACAGCCTTCGGCAATCGTAATGGGAAGTTTTGTATTCCCCAGAATTGTTTCAAGTTGATGTGTTTCACACCAGTCAACATTTGGTTTACCACGAACTCCCGCGGCATTTAAAATTGCATCAGGTTTATGCTCATCAATCAATTTCAATACATCTTCTTTTGAAATAACTCTATCAGTTGAAATAACTGAATCAGCCCATGCGTCGTGACAACGATGACCAATGTAACCTCCGCCGATAATAAGTATTTTCATGTATTAGGTTTTAGGTATTAGGTTTTAGGGATTAGGTTTTGTGCAAAACCTAGATACCTAAAACCTAAACTACCTAATACCTATCTTCCATACCATTCATCATAATACTTCTGATAATCTCCACTTTTACAATGTTCAACCCAAACTTGATGTTCCTTGTACCATTCAATCATATCTTTCAAACCCTCCTCAAAACTAATTTGCGGTTCCCATCCGAGTTCATTTTTTGCTTTGCTAAAATCTATTGCATAACGTCTATCGTGGCCTGGACGATCTTTTACAAATTCAATATAACTCTCATCTTTATCCATCAGTTTAATCAATATTTTTGTCAAATCAAGATTTGTTATCTCGCTGTCTCCACCAAGACAGTACGTCTCCCCTATTTTTCCTTTTTGTAATATAAAATCAATGCCACGAGCATGATCATCAACATGAATCCAGTCTCTTACCTGTTGTCCATCACCATATACTGGTACTTTCTTACCATCCATCAAGTTTGAAATAAAATGCGGTATAAGTTTTTCAGGAAAATGATAAGGACCATAATTATTTGAACAATTGGAAATGGTCATCTCAATACCGTATGTATGATAATATGCGCGCACCAAATGATCAGAAGCAGCCTTGCTGGCAGAATATGGACTACGAGGGTCATAAGGAGTAGATTCGTCAAAAGCAGGTTCGTTGGGCTTCAGAGCTCCAAACACTTCGTCAGTCGACACATGATGAAAACGTTTCTTGTATTCACGCACGCCGTCAAGCAATATTTGTGTGCCAAGAACATTAGTACGAATAAAAGCACTGGGATCCAAGATAGATCTATCAACGTGGGACTCAGCCGCAAAATGCACAATCAAGTCCACATCTTTTACTATTTCAAAAACCACATCTCTATCACAAATGTCCCCTTTTACAAATCTATAATTTTTATTTTCTACAATATCTTTCAGATTTTCTAAATTTCCCGCATACGTCAAACAGTCAAGATTGACTACCTCATCTTGTGGATGTTCTTTCATCCAAAAACGAATAAAATTGGAGCCAATAAACCCCGCTCCACCAGTTACTAACAATTTCATAAACTATTCGACATTATAATTATAACAATCATCATCCTTACGCAAAGGGTAATTACTAAAAAAAACTAACACAGCGGGCTCTTTACCAATATTTGTAGTTGGGTGAGCAACAAAAGTGGGAATATGAATCACATCTTTACATGGCTGAAGATTGATTTTTGTTCTTTCTTTGGTAATGACATTTTCTACTTTTAGCAAAACACTACCAGACTCAAGGTACAACATCACCTTATTTACCTTATGATAATACTCGCCAGTCGTCACCCCAGGATCAATAATTAAACGCGACATGTAGACATCTCCAACTTTTACACTCCACAAAGTTCTACCAGGTTTACTGTTATCTTCTTCCATTTTGAAGTGTTCGATAAAGTCCTCTGAACCCATCATGTTATTTGTCATTATGTAAAAAATGATGATGTACAAGTGCCCAAGTCGCCATGGTTTGCCCATCCCAAATATCATTACGTCGAATCATCTCGTCAATTTCATCAGGCCGACGATAGAGCACTTCTATTTCCTCCGTATCATCCAAATTCATTTCTCGATGTTCACTAACATGAGCCATGAAAACATGGGTAGTGTCTTTGGCATAGCCATTGGCAGGCTGGAATTCACCAACTTTGATAAATTCATCGGCCACGTAGCCTGTCTCTTCCAATAATTCTTCTCGTGCTGCCTCTATAGCCGTTTGCCCGTCTCTTAACCCACCTCCTGGAAATTCAACACTTTCTTTATCAGTCAGATAGCGAGATTGTAAAATGAGGAGTAAACGCCCATCTGGGAAAACTGGCACAATGATCGCCATTCCACGCAAATCTGAATAATAATAATCCCCTACTTCACCATTTGGTTTTTCATAAGTATCGTGCTTATACGCATACCAAGGGTTTTCGTGGATCACTTCTTCTGACAACTTATTGAGGTGTTTCATAGTAGCATTTATGTCGATAACACAATTTAATTTCTTAAATCGGACTAAAATAATTTTATTACCTCCTCAACACTCATTCCCCCGTCATTATTAACAATAGAATGAACGTTACCTCCACCATCGTTCTCAAAGCGAGGTAAAATATGAATGTGCAAATGAGACACCTCTTGTCCGCCAGCTTCCCCGTGATTCCAGCCAACATTGAATCCGTCTGGATGGAGAACCAACTCTATTTTTTCCATCACTATTTCAATAGACAAAAATAAATCTTTTGAAAGTTCTTTATTCAAATCAAATAAGTTTTCAGCATGAACCTTCGGAATCAAGACTGTATGACCCTTGGCATGAGGATTGATATCCAAAAAAGCCAAGACATGAGCATCCTCATGGATAGTATAGTTGGGTATTTCTCCATTGACAATTTTACAAAAAATACAACCTTGCATAGGATTTTTCTATAAATAAATTGTTAATCCTAGGATATCCTATTTTGTATAGATATTCAAGGGTAGTTGGTAGTACCAAATAAAAAATCCTGAATATCTCTCCAACACTCCACCAGACAACAAGGTAAATTGTTCAACTTCCTCTTCCGACATAGTTTCTTGTGGTCTGGCAAAAAAGAAAGCACAGACTCCTTTCTTATCCAATTTTTCAAACAATGGACTAGTTTGGCCTGCAACAATCGAGTCTTTTATCAAACTATCATATAAACTAATTCTTTGTTCTTGACCAAATTGATAATCTATTGGAAAATTTCCACCCACAATCTCCCCTTTGGATATAGACTCCAAAGGCAACAACGACCAAGTATCAGAAAGCACTCGGACACACCCTAAGTCAAAGCCATCTTTTTTGGATAAATCATAAATGTAATTGGCTACTTTATACTCGTCAATGCTAACTACACGCATATCTGGCCCAGAAGCAAAAGAAACTGTCCCTAGCCAAGCAAACATCACAATCATTGAGAAAAAAACCAAAGCTCTATATCTCTTTTTCATTTTTCCAAAATTAATTCCACAAAAACCAACAATAACATAAATTAAAATAAGTAAAGCAAACACAGGATCTAACCGACGAACAAATGATCTGTCTCCCTCAAGCACAAACCAACTTAGTAAATATCCTCCAACAACACTGGTAGAAAAAATATTAAAGACAAGCCAAATTAAATTCTTGTTTTTGACAGATTGCCAAAACCCAAAAATAGTCAACACAAAAATACCGAATGTAACCACCATCACTGGCCAACGCCAGTCAGTAAACAAGTTAGAAACAAAAGCGTAATCTGGTGTATGATTGAATAATATATTACCACTAAGAATATCATGTGATCGAATAGCATTAGCATAGTACCAACCACTAAATTGTCCAAGCATTTGTTTTAATTGGTCAAACATGTTCCAAGACTGCGGAAAATGACTACTTCCACTCACCGTTTCTATTACCGGCCAAACACAAACAGCCACAATTATAGAAAAAATAAAAATAACTTTCTCAAAAAACTTATTATCTTTCAAATTAATATTTTTAAATATCAAAGAAATAATAATGAAAGACCACAATAAAATAAAAAACAGTGTGTACCCAAAAATCATTAATGTGCTAAAGAAAATAGTCAAATTCCTCTGTCGTCGATCATTCTTATGAAGATACTGAAGCCACAACATGAGAGTAAACAAAAACAAAAGCAAACCAAAACTAACCGGCAAAGTCAGACTACCAAGTGCCTGAAATGTAAAAGGAATAAGAGATAGAAAAGCCAAGAAAAGAGCGGCTCGCCACGAACCAAACAGCAACCGACCAATACGCAACAAAACTATTGGCAAAACTAATGACCACAAAAATACCATCAGCCACTTGTTGAGAGTCAATAAATCAATGTCTAATGTGCTTGATAATAGTACGGTAGAACCCCACAAATGTCCGTATAAATATTTATTTGGTATGACCAATGCTTCTGGCAAATCCACACTAGCCACTTCTCGCCAACTAGCCTCTGACCCAAACAAAACTGGCAAAACAGATTGACCATCCAAAAGTTTACTCTCGACAGCAACATGTCGCCAAACATCACCTCCCCAAGGAAGCCGATGCGATAGCGGTAAATACAAATGCATAGCAAGCGACTGGACAATAATCAAAAACAGCAAGGTCTTAACTTTATATTTAGAACAAACCAACACCCCTAAAATAAAGATGGACAAAAAAGTCAGAGGAAGAACTAGTCTGTCGATACTCTGCCAAGGAGAAAACAAAGCCTCGGTACTACTTGTTTTAAACAAAAGAAAAGTTGTTATCAAAATTAACACAAAAAAAATAGCCAGGAAGATGCTATTTTTGGGAAATATGGCAAAATCAAAATTACTTTTTTCACGAATAAAAAAATCCCTGTTTCTATTTTTATTAATTAATAAAAATAGTGTGTAACTAAATATCGTCAAAAAAAGATAAACACCCCAAAGCAACGCTGGAGTAATTTTGTACCAGACAACTAAAATGGAAGTAAATAGACCCAAAAGTGTGAAGACAACAAAAAAAGACAGGACAATAGTCATCCAATCTTGGTGGCGTAACCCAAAAATTCTATGCAAAATGCAACGCCAGTAATCACCCACAAACCATAGATAAAACACAAATAATAAAATACCTACAGCATGGCTATGCCAAACAGTCAGTTGAAAATAAAATAAAGTTAATACGACCACCAACTTCAGTACCTCTACTAATTTTATTTTGTATAAAAATTTCATAATTGATTATTACTTCCAAATTCTATATACTGTTCTCCAGAAACTATAGCTAAATATAGCTCAAAAAGCAAGATGAAACTCCGCTATTCCAAAAAACAACAACGTCTAATCGTGACTACAGGGGCCACCATGCTTTTGATATTAAATATCATGTTGTTGCACAGCATGCTTATTGGCATCCCCGCTATCGCCATCTATACTTATATCTTTAGCAGATTGATTACGGATATTTTTTTAACAAAAGAAACACTAGGAAAATTATTTTATGGTTTTCTGCTCCTCCTCACTGGACAAATCATCCTCAACACCGCTTGCTACTACATAAGTGGTGTGAACATTGGAACGATCGTCATTTCTTTATTATTACCGTTTTTATTGTTCTTGTTTACAACGAGGAGCGAAGAACGAGCAACGAGCAAAAAAAATGATTTAACACTTAAACCATCAAACCCTTTAACAGCAGTTATTGGTACAGTCAGTATACTGATGAATATAACTCTTTTGTTAATCTTGTTTACCAACCACACCACATCCATCATGCCTTCACCATGGCAAGCAGTAAACTACTGGTTTTTCATTCTGTTTGTTATTTCCACTGGGCTTCTAATCTTGTTTATTTGGAAAAATAAAAATTACCAGACCAGTATCTTGGCCGTATCACTACACCTATTCGTGATGTATGGGATTGCTGGAATCCTCTATTCACTCGGCTATGGCTTCGACGCCTTCATTCACAGAGCAACTGAACAATGGATTCTTGTCAATGGTAGTATTTTACCAAAAACTCCCTACTACATTGGTCAATACAGCCTAGTTGCTTGGATGGCCCACCTCACTAATCTGCCTATTTTTTATATTGATGTTTATCTCGTACCAATCTTGGCTTCTGTATCTCTGCCACTTGTCATTTCTACAACACTAAAAAAAATCTGGTATATCCCCTACAAAATTGGTATTCTACTTACCCTCTTCATTCCTTTCATACCATTTCTTTCATTCAACCTCACCACTCCCCACAACCTGGTAATTTTATTTACCGTTCTAATTGTCTTCACCACGCTTGGATATCTAAAAGATAAAATTACTCTCATCATCCCCATCCTTCTCTCTCTCGCCTCTCTCGCCATACACCCCCTAGTTGCCACCCCAACGCTTATTTTTCTAGTAGGAATAATAATCACAAAAAAAATAACTTCGTCAAAATTATCTCTTATCTTTCATCTCTTATTTTTCACGGCAATCACACTGACAGTACCAATATTATTCCTCATCAACAATTTTCTTAACAACGCCCCACTTCCGCAATTCACCAACTCTCTCACCCAATTTCCTCTTTTTCTCGAACTCTTCCGTTGTCCATACTGGTACCTGACTCATGCCCCCCTACTTTATGAAATAATTTATGCCTGGCAGTGGTTGATCATTCCGACAGCTCTAACTTTGTGTGTTGGTGGATTTTTGATGATAAAAAAGAAAATACCTGCAATTTATTTATTTCCACTAACAACAATAGCTTTATTTTTAAGTGCTTGGTTTCTCCGTAGCTGGATTGTCTTCCCCGACGTGGTCTCCTACGAACAGGGCGATTATCCAATGCGACTTCTGAAAACTAGTCTGATATTTATTCTACCATTTGGAATGTACATGATTCACAGAGCACTTAAACACTTAAACACCTTAGCACAAAAACAATTTAACCATTTAACAATTAAACAATTAAGTACTCAAAAAACAGCGTTCACTTTCATGCTAGTAACAATCATTTCAACAGTAATAATGCTATCCCTCTACTTCTCCTACCCTCAAAGAAATATCAAATCCCGTTTTCCTGGATTTAATGTAACGGCATCTGATTTTGAAGCTGTAGAATGGATTTACAAACAAGAAACAGACTTTTCTTTTTCTCCGGCTCTAGATATGAATCAATCTACCATGACTGAAGGCGTAATTTTAGGACTAATGGATGGCACAAACTTAATTGAAAAAAAACCTCATGAATTTGATTATATTGTCCTGTCAAATCAACTTGTTTCAGCGGCTGCTCTGACAAAATATAGTTTTGCCAAATATTTTCAAACTAACCATGGAGAAATATTTTATTACGCTATTCCGACTGGTGGCGATCTCTATCGACAATATGGTAAAATGCTTTATGAAGGACAGAAACGGGCATATATGAATGATGCTATGGAGATTGCTGGGGTAAATAAGGCTTATTTTGTGATAAACAACTACTGGGCGAACGCTAATAAAATTATTGAAGGAGCGAAGATGAGTGCTGATTCGTGGGAGGTTATTGGTGATGGAGATGTTTGGATTTTTGTTTATAAAAAATAAATAAAATTTGACAATTAAAATCTAATTAAAACTGATTATCGACACATCTCATGAAATATGCTCAAGCTAGTAAAACCTTCCTACAAATATCGACACTCGTTTCTCGAAGCACTTGATGAATATGGCAGTGATCATATTTCTGGCATTTTTCACATCGATCTTGCGTATACTAATTTTAAAAAATATCTTTCCTGTGTTCGTAATCAAGAACGAGGAATAGATCTGACAAGAGGAATTGTGCCATCATCAGCATTTTGGCTCATTGATGGCGATGAATTCGTTGGTGCAGTTTCCTTTAGACACAAACTAAACAAACGATTACGAGAATATGGTGGTCATATTGGGTACAGCATTCGTCCTAGCAAACGCAAAAAAAGATATGGAACCATGATGCTCGCAATGGCTCTAACGCATGTAAAAAAATATGGATTAAAAAAAATCATAATTATGTGTGATTATGACAATACTGCTTCCCAAAAAATCATCAAGGCAAACGGCGGGGTGCTTCACGATACTATCAAAACCAAGTCCAATTCTAATAAAAAACTGATAATGCACTGGTGGATTGATTTGGTTTAAACCAGCAGACTACACAGTCTCCACAGAGCTATGGAGCCTAAGTACTTATTAACCAACAAACAATAGTTTAATAGGATAAAACTATGTCAACACTACGAATAAACAAGACAATGCAAAATATGTCATAGTTTATCACCCTAACGGTAATAGAATGGATAGATATTTACAAAGTCAGAATATTTCAAAATAATTACAGATAGCTTAACATTTTGCAAAAAAACAAAGGACTCAAAGTATATAAATACGTCATTATGACAAATCATCTGTACATGATAGTAACAACATCTGAAATGAATGATTTAGCCCAAGTGATCAGTGACTTCAAAAAACATACTACAAGAGAAATATATAAATTATTATAAGAAGATAATAGAAATTAAATATATTTCCCTTCCTGCCTTGGTTTAGTAAAAATTCAAATTTTAATTTTACTATGTACACCCTCTACATCCTCCAATGTTCCGACGGTTCACTCTACACAGGAATTACACGAAATCTAGATAACCGCCTAAAAACACACAGCGAAGGAAAAGGCTCAAAATATGTCCGAGCCAGATTACCTATAACGCTAGTCTTCAAAGAAAAACATATAGACCGATCAGAAGCCACGAAACGCGAGATGGAAATTAAAAAGATGAGTAGAGAAAATAAACTTAAAATAATAAAAAAAATATAAATCGTCCTAGCCATACAATTCCACCAACCTCTCCACATACTCTCCTTCAGGCTTCTCCCAAGTCGGAATTTTTGTACTCATCTTTTCAATAACTGCTTTATTCTCCACACACCACTGCAATTTATTTGTTAGAGAATTAAAATCTCCAGCCTCAAAAGTAAAACCATTCTCCCCCTCCACAATCAACTCCTCAATCCCCTCAATCCGACTGGCTAAGACCGGCACACCAAACGAAAAACTCTCAAAAATAACTGTCGGCGAATTCTCATAACAAAGCGACGGCGCAATCGTCACGTCATTCACAGCAAACAATTCTGGCAACTTTTCCCGCCCCACCAAACCATGTACAAAAATATTCTCACACCCCATAGCCAAATTCTTGACATCCTCCAAAACAGAACCATCACCAACAATATGCAATTGACAATTTTTGTGATTTTCTACAAACTTCTTAAAGACATCAACCAAAAACAAAACACCTTTGTGAATCTCCACCTGTCCCAAATAAAGAAAGTTAAATTTCTGATTGCTATCTCGACTTTTGACTTTTGACTTTCTACTTTCGACTACCGCTGTCATCGGATTCCTCACAACTACAAATTTAGACTGTGAAAAAAACCCGCGTGCCTTGTAAAAATCTAAAAGAAACTGCGACGGCGAGATCACCACTTCTGGCGAAGCAAAAAGTTGCTTCATGATCCACGTGTAAACCTTCGTCGGCCAACCAGTGTATCGCCAACTATTTTCTTCTTTTTTCAAAATAATCCCACTCGGCTCGACCAGCTGGACATCGTGCACAGTATGGACATGACGAATCTCCAAAGCCCGAATCGCCCGAGGAATTAGGAAGCTCATCCCCATAAGATTGTGTGTATGAACGATGTCAGGTTTTTCCCATGTCAAAATCTTCTTCACTTCCCCACTAATCGAAAAATTGAAAATATCAATGATATGCCAAAAAAAACGTGATAAAAAGTCATGCTTGTGTGCTTCTGTATAAAAGAAAATATTTTTCGGCTTGATGCGATAAATTTTCAAATTCTCGTCTTCCTCCACTCCCGCATCATCTGGTGTACTAGTAATCAAAACAATGCTGTGTCCAACCGAAATAAGCCCCTCTACGGTCTTCCTCACCACCTGCTCTGCCCCACCGCGGGCATAAGGAGGATATAGATTGTTGATTAAACAAATTTTCATATTTTGATAGTTTTTTAGCCGACATTTCATAGCCAATAGTTCATAAGAACGACTTGATGAAAATAGTATAACACAACAATACCCCAGTACAAGGTACAACAGACCTATTGGTATGAACTATTGGCTGGTAAACTAATAAACACAAAACATATAACCACGAACTCTCTCTTGTCAACACTTCCTCCACAGCTACCCCACAACTAGATGGGTAACAGACTTGTCGAACTGCCACTTTTCAGATAAGATACACAAACTGACACAACCTATGAACTATTAGATATGGTCAACATTCAAGACATCGAAAAAATCCCCCCTCAAAATATTGAGGCGGAAAAATCCCTCCTCGGCTGTATCTTGCTTGATAAAGATGCCATGCTTAAGATTGCCGATGATATTGATATGGATGATTTTTATAAAAAAGCGCACTCTGACATCTTTGAGTCAATTTTGGAATTATATAACAAAAACGAACCAATCGACATTTTGACTCTCGGTAATAAATTGGAAGAAAAAAATAAAACAGCCACAACTGGTGGTAAAAGTTATTTGGCAGAATTATCCAATGCTGTCCCGACGACAACTCACATCAAAGAGTATGCCAGCATTGTCCGTAAGAAATCTACTCTCAGAAAATTGTTGAATGCTGCCCACCAGATATCTGGGCTGGGCTACCAAGACAACGCCGAGGACGTGGATACTATCCTAGACGAAGCTCAACAATATCTTTACTGCATAACTCAAAAACATCTCAAACAGTCATTCGTGCCAATCAGCGATGTCCTTAGTAATGCCTTCGAGCGCATTGACGAATTGCATCGTGAAAAAGGAAAACTCCGTGGTATTCCGACAGGATTCAAAAAATTAGATAACTTGCTGGCAGGTTTCCAAAAGTCCGACCTGATAATTCTCGCCGCCCGTCCAGCTGTCGGTAAGACTTCTCTAGCCCTAGACTTTGCTCGTCATACAGCAATTCGTAGTAAGGCCAAGGTAGGTATATTTTCTCTCGAGATGAGTAAAGAACAGCTTGTCGATCGTCTACTCTGTGCTGAAGCTGATGTCGATCTCTGGAAAATGCGTACTGGCAATCTCTCCGACCGTCCAGACAGTAGCGACTTCCCCCGCATTGGTAATGCCATGGGAAAATTATCCGAAGCCAAAATATTTATCGACGACACAGCTGGACAAAATGTATTACAAATTAGAACAAAAGCCCGTCGGCTGAAAGCCGAACATGGGCTTGACATGATCATCATCGACTACCTCCAACTGATGAACTCCACTAGCAAGCGTGGTAGTGACAATCGTGTCCAAGAAGTGGCTGAGATGAGTCGCGGATTGAAACTCTTGGCTCGTGAACTTGATATACCAGTCCTCTGCTTGTCCCAGCTTTCTCGTGCAGTTGAACAGACCAAACCAGCTATCCCAAAGTTGTCACACTTACGAGATTCTGGTAGTATTGAGCAGGATGCTGATGTGGTCATGTTTATTTATCGTAAAGCTGCGGATAGAAATTATCGGATAGAAGATATTCCCCCAGATGAAATGTCTCTCGCTGAAATCCACATTGCCAAGCATAGAAACGGACCAACGGGAGTAGTCCGAACATTCTTTGATCAAGAACGCGCCAGTTTCAAAAATCTAGACACCGACTACACACCACCGCCAACTCCACAATCTATTCCACAACCAACATCAACGCCAAATAAAGTACCATCTTTCTAGACCTATAATTTTTTTAAAAACTCAATCACAAAAATCAGTGAAACCCAATTTAATCAACATAATCAATGTTATATGTTCAACAAGCTAAAACAATTCAAAGACATCCGCACCCAAGCCAAAACTATCCAAAGCGCTCTGGCAGATGAATCTATCACAGTCAAAGAAGCTGGTGACAAAGTTGTTCTCACTATGGATGGCAATATGAAGCTCACTGCTCTTGCCATTGATGACGACCTCATGAATGCCGATAGCAAAGACAAATTGATCAAGGCGATCAAAGATGCTCACGAAAGCGCCATGAAAAAAATGCAACGCATCATGGCCATGAAAATGAAAGAGATGGGTGGGTTTCCGAATATCCCAGGCTTGTCTTAACATCTCCTCCCCTATGAGGGGAGGTTGGGAGGGGTCTTTAGCGAGATACAACATTGTGACTCGAGTGCAGACCCCCTCTGACTCCCCCTTATAGGGGGAGAATATACCTTATGCCGTATTCTCGTTCGATTGAAAAACTCATCAAAGCTTTTTCCAAGCTCCCCACGGTAGGCCCTCGCACGGCCGAACGTTTTGTATTTCATCTCCTCCGATCTGGGAAAAAAGATGTTGGAGAATTGACGATGGCTCTAAAAAATTTGATTGATAATATCAAAAGTTGCGAGCTGTGTTGGGATTTTTCGGATCAATCTCCCTGTGAAATTTGCTCTGATACTAGAAGAGACCAGACGAAAATATGTGTGGTCACTCATCCTCAGGATATGCAGGTCTTCGAGAAAACTGGCGAATACAAAGGTCTGTATCATATTTTGAGGGGGGTGATAAAACCAGGCGATGAACAAAATGTTAAATTTTTGAAAATTAAAGAACTATTGGAGCGAGTTAAAATGCCGACAGTGGAAGAAGCCATCCTCGCTCTCAATCCTGACTTGCCTGGTGAGACGACCATGATGTTTCTAGAAAAGAAAATAAAAGAACAAAACCCCCAAACCAAAATCACTCGTCTGGCTCGTGGTCTGCCGATGGGTAGCGATGTGCGGTACGCTGATGAGATTACTCTGGGTAGTGCTTTGAAGAATCGGATGTAATTGCGGAATTACCCATAGCCTCGGACATTTTGTATTAAATATGATAAGATATATATAAACGAATAAAGTAAAATAATTAAAAGTTTTTATCCACTTGGCATATATATAATTTGGGGGCTATTTTAAAAACAATTTGACCAACAACATGACAGACAATATTGTAAAATTGATTGAAAAAAAAGAATGGATAAAAAGATGGGCTGGTTCCTATACTTTTATTTCAGCTTCCTACTGGGGAAAACAATACAAGACATCGCTTAAACGTGAACTTGGTATCGGCTTTAATCATTCACTGCTTGTTCACAAAAAAGGAACTGTGTCTTTTTATTTGGTTAAAAGTGAATTGGATAATTTTGGCAACACATTAGCAAAAAAAGCGACCAAAAATAACAAAGTTGCCATTCAGTGGTGCCTTAAGTTAAAAGATAATGCCGACATGATCACTAAAATCATGAAAAAATTGCAAGGGGAAATACCTTCAAAAACTGAGTATCAGGAATTTCTGGTTGCTTTTGACAGGCATCTTCCTCTACACAATGCCATGAAAAAAACTGTTGATTACTTTTCTATTGAAATATTGAATGAGTTGCTTCCACATTTTAAAGACGCTCGTCTATATACTGAACATGTATACAGCGACACAGAAAGTTTTTTCCGTAGTGTTACGAAAAAAATTGCGGAAAAAGAAAAATACAACTCAGACTATTTAACCTGCCTGACACAATTGGAATTTGAAAATTATTTGCAGACTAATAAACTACCAAATGAAAAAATCCTACAAACTCGCTTTGAGTCAAGTCTTTTATATTTTGAAAACACCAAAGAATACATAAAGACAGGCAAGCAAGCAAAAAATATTGAAGAACTAATATTTAGCAAGTCAACCCAAGGTAAAAAAGAAATTAAGGGTGTGTCTGCATACCAAGGTATAGCGATCGGAACAGTCAGAATAATACCTGACCCACATCAAATTGGTACTTTTAATAAAGGTGATATTTTAATTACAGGAATGACCCGCCCAGAATTTTTGCCTGTTATGAAAAAGGCCTCTGCAATTGTGACGGATGCTGGCGGAATATTGTGTCATGCGGCCATATCTGCACGAGAATTAAAAATTCCGTGTGTAGTCGGTACACAACTAGCATCGTCCATTTTTCATGACGGTGATACAATTAAAGTAGATGCCAACACCGGTGTCGTTTCATTAACAAAATAATCTATGTCCAATAATAAAAATGAATTTGATTGGATTAAGAATATCAAATGGGTAAAAATGAAAGAACGCGATATAGATATTGCACTTGAATCTTTTTATACTAAAGGTTATGGGGAAAAATATTTTAAAAAAATAGGAATAAATTTTAGCATAGGCAACCAATTAGTTTTCAGTGATGGAAGAATTTTCTTTGACCAAAAAGACATAGATGACGCCACACACTTGTTGTTAGAAAAAAAAGATAAATTACCCAAGTATGCATTAAAGATTACCGACCATTGCATTAAACAGCTTAAGAAATGCGAGCAATTTTTAAAAAAACATAAAAAGACGAACTTTAGTAAAATTTCAGACGGCAACTTTAGAAAAATATGCTCAGAATTTATAGAAGTAATCTATAATCTTATTCCGCAGGCTTTTTTTGTCTCTGAAATCTTAGAAAAAGTAGCATCAGAAAAAATTATAGCATCGCTAAAAAACCACACTAGTGATCCGGTATCGTTATACACAAAATTGGTTATACCAACTCAACCAAGCAGGTTAGGGCGGGAATATGTAGAACGCCTTGCACTTGCGCTAAAATTACAGCAAAAAAATTCAATCGATAGCGGGATCAAAAAATATTTAAATAAATTTGGCTGGGTGGCGCTATACAGCCCGATAGACGATTTATATACAAAAGAAAAAATATTAACAGAAATTAAAAAATTGAGTGAAAAATCAAATTTGGCCGATGAATTGAAACAGGCAAAACGCAAAGAGATTGAATTAAAAAAAATAGCCGCTCAAGCATGGCAAACAGTCAAACTATCCACTCATGATCATTTGTTAATCAAAGTCATGCAAAAAAACGCTTGGGTGAGAACGTATCGTCGTGAATTAATTAGCGAGATTTTTTTTCAAATGAGACCGATGTATATAAAATGTGCACAGAAACTGAATTTAAAATTTTCCGATTTAAGACAGGTTGCGTGTTGGGAAATTATTGAACAATTTAACAATCCTGAGAAAAATTTTGATAATATGATTGAGGATAGAAAATCTGGATATGTATTCCTACAACAAAAAGACGTGGTTCAAATTATCTCCGGCAAATCAATATCTAAAATTTTTGATCCTGAAAAAAATTCAACAATAAACGCTGAATTGAAAGGCTTACCAGTATACCATGGACAGGCCGTTGGGCCAGTAAAAATTATTCATAAAAAAGAAGATCTTGCAGGCTTCAAAAAAGGAGAAGTTTTGGTAGCTCCCACAGTTGGCACATGGATGATGCCGGCCGTAGAGAAATGCATCGCTATCATAACTGATGCAGGTGGGGTGTTAAGCCATACCGCTATTGTGGCACGCGAATTCAAGAAGCCTTGCATAGTTGCAACAAAGCATGCTACAAAAATATTAAAAAACGGTCAAATAGTTACCATAGATACTCAACTTAATTTAATTAAGTTGAAATAAAAATTTTAAATTTATGACAAAAAATGAAGTAAACTTTTTAACTCGCCACGCGCAATCAGAACGTCACGACCCTCTGCGTGCTTCAAAAGAATATCCCAGTCTCACAATTGAAGGCGTGGAACAGTCAAAAGATACTGCAAAAAACAAGATATTGGAATTGATTAAAAGTGCACAGGAAGGAGCAATTATATTTATTGGCGGGGCTTCTGACCAAGCACGCACCGCACAAACAGCAGAAATCTACGGAGACGCTTTGGAAGAAGTCATTTACGATCAAACAAATAATGAAGAAATTGAAATTGTGACAAAAAAAAATATAGACGAACTAATCAAAGCATCAAATAAAAAACAGGCTAAGGATGTTGCCAAACAAGATCCTGAAAGATCTTTGGCACAAATTGACAGTGATATGGCGAAGACACCAGATTACGAAGATGTTTTACAACAAATTACCGAGTATTTGAAAAATGAAAACCCCAGAAAAAAAATAGTAATAGCTTTCCCCGCTCAACTTAAAGGTTTTTCCTATG
>PFPK01000013.1 GCA_002793015.1 Candidatus Magasanikbacteria bacterium CG_4_10_14_0_2_um_filter_37_12
TTTGGACAAGAGCCTCCCCAGTACCAGTGACAGGTAAGTCTACGCCAGGCAAAATGGTTGGTTTAGTGACAGCGGTTCCACCAGCTGAAATACTGGAAATTTCTTTTGGCGACAAAACAGTATCTTCACCCGCTGAAGTTTGAACTCCGACGCTGACACTACCTTCACGCCATGTCCGAGCTGGTTCTATTTGCAAAGCCCCCTCTTCAACAAACAGATCTTCGGGATTATAATATTGGTCACCAGTGCCCACCAAACTATACAAGAGAGTCCTTTGCCCAGCAATTTTATTAACTCCCATAGTATAGAGTCGTGTGTGTGGAATCATAATTACAAACACTGCCACAAACAACACCACCTGCAAGGTACTTCTTTTACCAAAAAACTCAAGGGTATTTTTCGAATGAAAAGATACTTTGACAAAAATATGTTTTTTTATAAAGAAAAAAAACTTATACACCAAAACACCTAAACTTTCATGATAAACATTTCTGATTACTACAAATTGCTTTACGACCATTTTATACCAAGCCCAAACTATTCCACGTTTGATAAAAACCAAAGAATAGAGAAATTTAAGAAATATTTTTTTCCAAAAAAACGACATAGCAAAACCTATTATGACTAAACGAATAGAAAAAGTCAACCAGAAAGCCATGCCAATAACGCAATAAAGCCTTTATTTAGAGCTTTTTTGCTTGATCCCAAAATAAAAACTCAAATGTTTTATTTTCCAATGGGGATTGACTTTTTGTAACTAATATACTATATTAAAGCAACTCTTTTTATCATAAATAAAAAAATATGAATCACACCATAAAGAAACTAGACAATTCCCAAGTAGAATTACACATCACCATCACATCAGATGAATACCAAACCGACTTACAAAAGGCTGCCAAAAAAATATCTGACAGAATAGCTGTCAAAGGATTCCGCAAAGGACGTGCCCCTTATGAAATCATCAAAAAAGAAGTGGGTGAAATGGCCATCATGCAAGAAGCATTGGAAGCTATTGTCCAACGCAGTTTTTATGAAGCCGTTAAAACAGAAAATCTCGAGACCATTGGCATGCCAAAAATAGAAATTGAAAAATTAGCACCAGACAACGATATTACTTACAAAGCGATTGTGGCTCTTTTGCCAAAAGTAACACTTCCAGACCTAAAAAAAATCAAAGTAACACGTGAAGAAACAAAAATAGACGAAAAACAAATTGAAGAAACACTTGACGCTGTCAGAGGCATGCACGCAGTAGAAGTAATCAAATCTGGCGTAGCAGAAGGAACCGACAAACTTGTGATTGACATGGAGATGTTCATGGACGACGTCCCTGTAGAAGGCGGACAGACCAAAGACCACCAAGTCTATCTTAGCGAAAAACATTATATTCCAGGATTTGAGGATTACCTAAAAGGTCTTAAAAAAGATGAAAAAAAATCTTTTTCATTAAATTTTCCAGAGACGCATTACCAAAAACACCTGGCTGGCAAAAAAGTAGATTTCAAAATTAAAGTTAAAGAAGTATTTGAACGCCAACTGCCAGAATTGTCAGATGAGCTTGCCAAAAAAATTGGTCAAGAAAGTGTAGAAAAATTAAAAGAATTGATTAGAAATAATCTAATTCAAGAAGCACAATACAAAGCCAACCAAAAAGCTGAGATAGAAATTCTTGATCAGCTAATTGAAAAGAGTGAGTTTACACCAATCCCCGAAGTTTTAATCGATGCAGAGAGACAAAAGATGTTTTACGAATTAAAAAGAGATCTGGACAAACATGGCATAACGATTGAAAAATATTTAGAAGACATCAAAAAAGATGAAAAAAAACTTTTTGAAGATTTCAAAACACAAGCCGAAAAAAGAGCTAAAGCTGCACTAATTTCAAGGCAAGTTGCCCTTGATAACAAATTGACTGTTTCTGAAGAAGAAATTGATCAAGAAATCAAAATGATGGAAGATGTCTACAAAGACAACAAAGAATATATAGAAAACATCAAAAAACCAGAAATACGCAATAGCATTGCTAGTGCTATTCAAAACAGAAAAGTAATCCAATTTCTCACTGTGAAAATACTAGCCAAAGAATTGACAGAAGATAGTCAACTTCATGAGCTAGGCTGTAAGAGTTGCCAAGATGGTAAACATAATCATGACCACGATCATAGTAATGGTCACAAACACGACAAAAAATAAAGCAAAAAAAAACAGATGCGAGTCCGTTTTTTATTTGACGACGTGCTATAATATCACTATATGAAAATAAAAATTAGAGTGCTACCGCGCTCATCACAAAATAGTATTGTTGGCACAATGGCCGATGGTACTTTAAAAATAAAATTGACTTCTGCCCCAGTAGATGGAGAAGCAAACAAACAATTACTTGAAATTCTAAGTAAACATTTTGGTGTGTCTAAATCAAAAATAAAGCTCGTCTATGGAATGGCGAGCAAAAATAAAATTATTGAAATTATAGATTAGGGTAAATCAATTCCACCAGGATTACACGGATTACACCGTATAATTCGCCAACACGTTTTAGGAATACCAATCAATATTCCTTTTTTTTTGATCACTTCGTAACCATACTGACTACAAGTCGGGGTGAATTTACAATAACCGTGTGGATTTTTATTCCTGGCCCAAAAGCTGTGGTCTGGAGAGAGTATTTTTTGATAAATTTTTATTAAAAATAATACAAGAACACGGGGTAAATATAATATTTTTTGAAGTATTTGTTTCATATCTGTCTATATACTATTTTAAAATCTGTGCCTTTTTAAGGACATCTACAATGTCACGCTCAATTTCATCATATGTTTTACCAACAATCTCCGGCTTAGCCAACATCCCAACAAAAAACCCCTTTACCAATACATTATCTTTCAAAAGCAACCTAACCACTTCCCTCATCTGCCTCTTCAGTTTGTTACGCTTGACAGCACTCTTACTGATTTTTAGACCCACAGCAAAGCCAATCTTCAAATCATCAATAAAAAATTCTCTATTAGAATATTTGGCTGGGTTGACACGCCAAATCTTCAAATTTACCAATTGTCCGGCCACAAAATGACCTTCTTTAAAGAGAATCTCCCATTCTTTCATCTTACGGAGCCTATTTATTTTAGGTAACATAGTATGTTTTACTTTTGGTCTATATTTTTTCTATATTGTAGAAGTATATCACAAAAACCTCGCCGAAACGAGGTCTTGTCAAACAAAATTTGACTAAAATAGGCTACTTATCGAGTTTTTCTAGTTCTTTTCCCTTTTTTTTCGCCACTCACAGTCAATTTTTTTCGAGCTTTTACACGACGTCTCTTCAATACATCGCGGCCATTTTTGGTTTTCATCCTAGAACGAAAACCGTGAGCCTTTGCTCTTTTACGTTTTTTTGGTTGGTAGGTTCTTTTTGGCATATAAAATCACGAAATATGAATTACAAAACATGAATCGTATTTTTTCTTATTTACTTTGAATTATGAAACACTCCAAATTGTCATTCTGAACTTGTTTCAGAATCTTTCTATAAAGAGAGATACTCAATGAAACAGAACCTGAAACAAGTTCAGAGCTTGCGTTGAATTTATTTCAATGATGACAGAAAAGAGTGTTTTGTAATCCAAGATAATTAGTAAAATTTGCTGTATAATACCCAAAAAATGACAACTTGTCAAGAGCCTAACAAAAACTATGAACTACAAAAAAAAAGATTTAATATCAAAAATATTAGGCAAAATAAAACATTCAGACAATATTTATCCCCGCCATCCACAGTTTTTCCCCATCTTACCCACTTTTTGTCTATTTTAAGCCATTTTTTAGAAGACAATAATGTGTTAAAATCATTGTGCTTATCAAAAATTAAATAAAAGCCCTGTCTCTTCATTCAAAAACAAACCAAGGATAACAGATAAAGATCATATTCATTATGACAAACTATGAAATTTGGCAAGCTGTCTTAGCGGAATTCGAACTAAAAGTTTCCAAAGCAAACTTCACCACTTGGTTTCGAAGCACTGGCATAGCCAATTATGACGCAGGACAAATAGTAATTTGTGTGCCAAACGCTTTCACCAAAAGCTGGTTAGAAAAAAAATATCATTCTGATATTGTAAAAGTTTTAGAGCGTATTACCACAAAAGCAATCAAAAAAATAGACTACAGAGTAGAAAATATCAAACACATTGAAGAACAAGAGTGCAACATCACCACTCAAAAAATTTCTACCAAACAAAACCCCATCCATTCTAGCAACAACGTTAATGTTGGTTCACAATTCGGCCTCAGCCCAAAGTATATTTTTGATACTTTTATCGTTGGCAAAGGAAACGAATTAGCCCACGCCGCCGCCCAAGCAGTAAGTGATCGTCCTGGAGATGCTTACAACCCTTTATTCATCTATGGTGGAGTAGGCCTTGGAAAAACACACCTCTTACAAGCGATTGGCAATGCCATGATCGCCAAAAATCCTCAAACCAGAATCCTTTATGTTAGTTCTGAAAAATTTACCAACGAATTCGTAAGCTCCATAAAAGAAGGCAAGGCAAAGGCTTTCAAAGATCGTTACCGTAATCTCGATCTTTTATTAATCGATGACATCCAATTTATCGGAGGAAAAGAACAAACCCAAGAAGAATTTTTTCACACATTCAACGAACTCCACCAGCAAGGTAAACAAGTTGTAATGACCAGCGACCGTCCACCAAAAGCTATCCCAGCTCTTGAGGATCGCCTGCGTAGCAGATTTGAATGGGGAATGATTGTGGATATTTCCAATCCCGACCTAGAAACCAGGGCGGCCATATTACAATCAAAGTGTCAAGAAAAAAGATTTTCTCTTCCAGAAAGTCTAATTCACTTGGTAGCGGCTACTGTACAAAGTAATATTCGAGAACTTGAAGGAGCTTTAAACAAAATAATTGCTTTCCACCAATTGAAAAATATCGAACCAACAAAAGATAGTATAAAATCTCTTCTATCTACTTTCGAAAATCAAGGAACAAGAAAATCTATCACCCCAAGAGAGATGATCATTACAGTAACAAATTTCTTTGACATTTCGATAGAGGATGTATTAGGAAAGAGCCGAGAAAAAAAATTGGCCTTCCCAAGACAAATAATTATGTATTTACTGAGAGAAGAATTAAAATTGTCTTATCCGGCAATTGGTAATGAACTAGGAGGAAGAGATCACACCACGGCCATGCATGCCCACACAAAAATTAGTACCAACATTGAAGATGATTTAAAATTAAAACAAGACATTGAAAACATAAAACAAAGACTTTACACAGATGCTGTGTAAACAAAAACAAAAACTGTTAACAATACAAACATAAACACTGTATAAAAAACTTATTTATCAACACTAAAGTCACATAAAAATAAACAACAAAAAGATATCAACAAAAACCGCCCCAAAATATAAACAAATAATCAACAACACAAACATCAAATTTTTATCTAAATCTAAACAAAAAAAGCATTTATCCACTTCATTAACACCCCTTACTAATAAAACTATTTAAATAAATTATTAATTAATTGATTGTTAGCTTGATATGAAATTTACATGTACCAAAGAAAACTTAGCCTATTCCTTAGGTTTGGTGGGTGGTGTGGCTCAAAAACATGCCAATTTGCCCATTCTCTTGAATATTTTATTTCAGGCTAGAGAATCAAAAGTTGAGCTTGTAGCAACCAATTTGGAAATTGCTGTAAAAACATCTTTTCGTGCAAAAATTGATAAAGAAGGAAGTTTTACAATTCCAGCAAAAACACTACTTGATTATGTCAATCTTTTGTCAGACGAACAAATAACAATTGAACTTAAGGATGCTGAAAATGAAGTTTTGATATTTTGTGGTTCTTCTAGTACAAAAATTAAAGGTAGCTCTGCGGAAGATTATCCTGTTATTCCAGAAATTGAAGAAATACACGGTTATAGTATTGCTGTGGAGTCTTTTAAAAAAGCGCTCTCACAAACATCTGTGGCTACTGCAAAAAATGAAATTCGTCCAGAATTATCGGGTGTTTATTTTGATTTTTTTAGTGATCGTTATTCTGGCTTAACAATGGCTGCTACTGATTCTTATCGATTGGCTGAAAAAAAAATTTCTATTGTTCAAGGAGAAGACAAAATTAGTTGTATTGTTCCAGCCAGAGCGGTTCACGAAATTGGACGGCTTCTTGGTATAGCCTCGCAAGCCGAGACTGAATCAACTGTACGCTTGTGGATTAGTGAAAATCAAATTGCTGTTCGTTATGATAAATTTGAAATGAGTGGGAGGTTGGTCAGTGGAATTTATCCTGACTATGTCCAAATTATTCCAGAAAATTTCAAGACCACCACTGTTATTCCAGTGGACGATTTAGTAAAAAGAATTAAGGCGGCTAGTTTGTTTACGGCTGTTGGGGTGAATGCGGTTTCTTTTGATCTTAATGTTGATGTTCACACTGTTGGAATATCCTCTACCAACACACAAACAGGAGAGCATTCTTCTGAAATTGATGTTGAAATTAGTGGCGAAGAAAATTCTATTTTGCTTAATCATCGTTATGTTTTGGATGGTTTGCAACAAATTGATACTGAAGCTGTTGAATTTTGTGTGAATAGTGGAGATGTTCCTTGTCTTTTTCGCCCCAAAGGGAAAGAAGGTTATTTGTATGTGGTGATGCCTATTAGGCAGTAGGAAAAGATGAATTTATTGTTTCCGCTCTTGGTGTTTAAAATATTTAAGCCGGTTTTTTTTGTACTCCAAATCATTTTATTTTTAAATTAGTAGAATCAGTGATTCTTGTTTGTCCTCCGATAAATGTAGTTTCTATTGTAAGTTTATAATTTCCTGGTAGGGGTTTTTCTTCCCAATTAACAAGAATTTGGTTATTAAATAAATTAGAAAAATCATCGGTCGTTTTGATTAATTTCTTTTCCCCACCATCTTTTTCCAAATATATTTTTAATTCCTCTATTTCGTTTAGTTTATAATGGTTTAGGACTAAAGTTTTAGGAAATTCGTCAGCAGATAACTGGGAATAATCTTGGTCAAAAGAAATTTCAGCTTGTTTTGTCTCTGCGTCAAGAGAGAAAGGGATTGTTTCTTCTAGTTTATTACCAACGTCATCTTCAACAATGATTGTCAGTGCGTGGTCACCTGGTTCTAAAAATTCTGCGTAATAATTTAGGTTAAAAGGATGGGAACGAATAACACCAACATATTTTTGGTCAAGCCTGTAGGTCACTTTTTCTACACCACGTGGTGCGGTAACTCGGATGTCCGTATCTATTTGTCTAGTTGTTATTGTCGAGCTTGGTGTTGGGTAAATTACTTCCAAGGTGGGGATTAATCCCAAAGAATGAAGGTCGTCATACTCAGTAGGTGGTTCTTCAAAACTGATTTCCCATTCTGGGTTGGCTTCTTTTTTACGTTCAACCCAACTTTTGATGGCGTTTTCCCAGATTTGGTATTGGGGATCTTCTTCAGGGTTGGGAGGAATTTCTCCTTGTGGGTCGTCTTTTGTTACATAATGAAGAATCGAATGTGGTTGGATAAAAGTTCTTTCCACAATATAATTTTTTGGTGTAGAACTGGTGGCGATTCTGCTGGTTATTTTATCGACTTGCAATGTGATCCCTCCCCCGGCCGAGCCTTTCAATACAGCTTTGTTGGAATCATTGGTTGGCGGCGTTGGAAAATTCTCTACACTAGTCCCCTCAAGAGCTTTTCTCATGAAGGCATTCCAGATTGGGGCAGCCACCTTACTTCCGCCAAACCCCGGTTTCATAGGAGAGTTGTTTGTGTTTCCAGCCCATACTACAGCTACCAGACTTGGGGTGTATCCCACTGTCCAAGCGTCGACATAATTGTTTGTTGTTCCTGTTTTTGTGGCTACTGGTCTGTCTGGCAGAGTCAGAATACCTCCTGCTCCAAAGGTATAGGCTCTAGCACCATCGTCACTAAGAACGTTCGAAATTGTAGCAGCAATTTCTGGTTCTAGAACTTTTGTTCCTTTTGTTTTTTTCCATTCTTGCAAAATATCTCCTTTGTAGTCTTCAACTTTCAAGATACTAACTATTTCTTGTCTGATTCCATTGTTGGCAAAAGTACCAAATGCACCAGCGTGTTCTATAGGGCGTACTTCTCCCCCACCCAAAACAAGCGATAAACCAAAATTTCCTGCGCCAAAGGTGGTATAACCAAGTCGTTCGGCAAATTCGACACCTTTTTTTGATCCAACAAGATAGAGAGTTTTGACAGCAGGAATGTTGAGAGATCCTTGTAGAGCTTGGCGCATGGTTACTGGGCCGTGTTCTTGCAAGTCATAGTTCAGTGGCTGATAAGATTTACCAGACGCAGCAAAATTGGTTATCACATCAAAGAGTACGGTGTCTGGAGTATACCCTTTTTCAAAAGCCGCAGTATAAACAATTGGTTTGAAGGACGAGCCTGGCTGACGCTTTCCTTGGATGGCTACATTGAATTGTCCATCTATACTTTCATCATCAAAATTTCGTGATCCAACCATTGCTAGGATTTGTCCGGTCTTTGGATCTAAAGCCACAAGAGAGGCGTTGTTGGCATTGGCGTCTGGCAATACTTTGTCTCCAACTTCTTTGATTGTCTGATCAGCCGCCTGTTGTTTATCCCAGTCGAGGGTGGTAATCACTTTGAGACCGCCTGTGTCTACTGTTTGCTCACCATATTTATCCACCAGTTGTTCTTTTACATATAGAACAAAATGGGGGGCAGTGATGTCGTTGAAATGTCTTTCTAGGGTGATTGGCATATTTTGAGCAGTATTTTTTTCTTCCTCGGTTATATAGTCTTCCTCATACATTCTGCGAAGGACAAAATCTCTTCTGTTTTTTAGGGCTTCCCCACCTTTTAAATACGTGGATGGTGCTTTTGGCAATCCGGCCAGCGTGGCTGATTCTTGTAAGTCCAACTCTGAAACGTGTTTGCCAAAATAACTTTGGGCAGCAGCTTCTACTCCATAGTTGGTTGAACCATAGGGTATCTCATTGAAATAAATTTTTAGGATTTGGTCTTTTGTAAATTTTTGTTCTAGTTTAATAGATAGAATAACCTCTTTAATTTTGCGATTGATTTTTCTTTCATTAGTAAGGATGGCATTTTTGACCAATTGTTGTGTCAGCGTGGATGCCCCCCCGCCAATTGTGCCTTTACCAAAAATTCCATATACAAAAGAGCGCAATATACTAAGAGGCCTGATACCGCTGTGTTCATAAAAAGTGTTATCTTCGGTAGCAATAACTCCGTTAATTAGATTTTTTGGTATCTCGCCCAACTCAACTATAGTTCTTTTTTTGTCGGCAAAAATTTCGTATAAGATGTGTTCCCCAGTATGATCATAGATTTTTGTGCTTTGAGCAACTTGACGATCAGTCAGTTTGTCAGGATCTGGAAGATCTTTGCCTGCCCAAGCGAACAAGATAACTATACTCAGTATTCCGAGAGTTCCACCCCAAAGGATAATTTTCCATATTTTCCGACGGAGCAACCTCTTGTTTTTTTTATTCAATTTTGGTCTTTTTTGCCATAGTTTCCATAAATACACCAAAATCCAACCCAAGATCTGGAATGGAAAAAGAAATATTTTGACTAAATCAATTGATGATTTTTTTGAATTTACCTTTTTTAGTGATTTAGTCAATTTTGGTACCAAAGTTTCTTTTGGTAATGTCGGAGCCTGTTTGTTGGTGTACCCATAGGAACGACTGTGGAAATCTTGTTTTTTCATATTTGCCTTATTTTAGCTTTTTTTTGTTGTTTGTCAAGGGTTTGTGTACATTGTACCATATGTACCACCAACGTGATAATGTCATAGTATAGCAAAGTTAAAATGTCATACCTAAGATATAATGAAATGGTTATTCATTAACCATTTCAAGTATGACAATAGAATTTACTATGACTCAAAAACAGTTAGATCGCTATGATATTATTAAGCGATTAATTAGAAAAGAAATCAATGGAACCAAAGCCTCAAATCTTTTAAGCCTTTCAATCAGGCAAACCAAAAGATTAAAAGTAGCTGTATTACAATTTGGTCCATCAGCATTACAACACGGTAATAAAGGTAAAACCAGCCATAATAGTACTTCAAGCCAAGAAAAAGATAGGATCAATAAACTATTACACCAACATTATCATGATTTTGGACCGACCTTTGCTAGTGAAAAATTAGAAGAAAATCATAAAATTAAGAAAAGTCCCGAAACAATATGTCAAATAATGATTAACGAAGGATTATGGAAGCCAAAAAACAAGAAAAAGAAAATCAAATACCGTTGTTGGCGACAAAGAAGAGACTGTTATGGTGAGATGCTTCAATTTGACGGCTCCTATGAGCATTGGTTTGAAGATAGATGTGGTAGTGGAGAAGTGTGTCTTTTAGCCACCATTGATGATGCTACCGGACAAGTAGTAAAGGCCAAATTTGATGAACATGAAGGCGTGATGCCAGTAATGGCCTTTTGGCAGGAATATATTGAAGAAAATGGCAAACCAAGGTCAATTTACCTTGATAAATTCAGCACATACAGCATGAATCATAAGTTAGCCAAAGAAAACTCCGACACTTTAACTCAATTTCAAAGGTCTTTAGAAGAATTGCATATTGGAGAAATATTGGCTCATAGTCCACAGGCTAAAGGCAGAGTGGAAAGACTATTCAAAACACTGCAAGATAGATTAATTAAAGAGTTAAGACTGGCTAACATTTCAACGATAAAAGAAGCTAATAAATTTCTTAAAACATATTTACCTAGATACAATACTAAGTTTGCGGTTAAACCATATTCAAAGTCTAATCTACATAAACAATTAACTAAGACAGAGAAAAACAAGCTTACTGGCATATTGTCCAGACAAACACAAAGAACCCTACGAAATGACTACACATTTAGTTTTAAAAACCAGTGGTTTCAAATTACCAAACAACAATCGGTTAATGTTTATCCTAAAAACAGGGTAATAGTAGAAGAAAGAACGGATGACACTATCAAAATTAGATTAAGGGATAAATATCTTAATTACAAAACTCTGTCTACTAGACCACTAAGGCAAAAAGATAAAAACAAACAAAACTGGGTTATACCTAAAAAAACCCAAGAAGAAATTAATCAATCGAAGGCTCATAAACCAGCAGACAATCATCCTTGGAAGCAAAGATCTTATCTAAGAGTAGTAGTTAAACAAAAAGAGCCAAGTATGACATTTTAAAAAAGCTCAAACTATGACATTTTAACTTTGGTTTGACAATAGGCAACAGGTCTATTGACAAAACCGCGTCATTATGCTATACTTTATCAATCAAAAAACAGCCAAAGTCCCTAGGTTTATACTAGGGTTTT
>PFPK01000024.1:0-720 GCA_002793015.1 Candidatus Magasanikbacteria bacterium CG_4_10_14_0_2_um_filter_37_12
TTGATAAGTGGTCGTAGCCATATGACGATTAAACTCTGCCAAAATAATTGCGTTCGGACAAGACTCGGCACAATTTGGTTCGAAGTAAGTGACGTGAGGAGGGCCGAGGACAATGTATAAGGTACTAGTCGAAGCGTCTATAGGATCTTTAAACTGGCTTGCTATTTCTGTGTAGTCTTCTTCTAATTTATCACTAGGTACAAAATTAGCGGAGGCATAAAATTCTACCCCATTTGGAGAATTAAGTATGGCTTCGGCCCCTGCTCTAGAGTGTGGATAATCTTCGCTAACTGCTTTGGTAATCGTAGCTTGATCTGGATATTCAGAGCTCCAGCCCCAAGGTAAATCCCCCACATTGAGCATGGTACATTTCTTGTCGGCTTTACCCTCCACAAAGTAATAAAATGGCGAATCAAGACCCCACTTGCTCATCAATTCACCAAGTTTAGTGACGGTCTTTTCATATGGTTCAATATAAGCCCCTAGTAACAGACAAATGTTATCCTCGTTACCAGTTCTAAAATCATAATAATACGCTACTTCATGTACGATTGTATCTAGCAAGCTATTTAATTCTTTAATACTCTTATCAACCTGGAGTGGAAAAGATTTTTCAAGTCCAGATGAGCTGATCAGAATTGGAAGAGACTCAATGCCAGTGGTCAACACTACTCTATACCAAGTATTGGGATCAAAGTTGTGTGTTGGTCCAGCAAAGAC
>PFPK01000024.1:774-11458 GCA_002793015.1 Candidatus Magasanikbacteria bacterium CG_4_10_14_0_2_um_filter_37_12
CAAATCATCGGCTGGAATTTTTGAACCTTCTGAATAATCACATTTTGGAGTCTTCTCATCATTGCCACATTTATAGACAAACAAATTGTCTGAATTGATAGTATAATCATCCATACCCATATTGAACCTGACGGCAATGGTAGCGTTGAGACACATCTTGTCACCATCATCCCACATAATTGACGGAATGGGGGATGGAAAATAATTTTGTGCAGGATTATCAAACCAAGTATCTTGGTCGCAACGTTCAAGGACATGCGGAAGTAACGGAAAGATGGCTGTGGTAAAACGCCACAAATATCCAGAGGTACGTTTTTCACCAGCACAATAGTCACGCCATTGCCCAACATCTGGGCCTTCTTTACAACACTGTAATCTTTTCTTTGGTGGTCCGTCGTCAAATTTACAATCTGTTACAAAATAATTTTTACTATTACCACGTTTACCTTCTGGACTTTGTTTGACAGAAATCGGCCACTCACCAAGTGGTATGTAGTAGTCTGATTGATAAAGGTCAAAAGGAATACTAGAATTAATGATGTCACCATCTTCACCATTATTTTCAACACCCCAAATAGGATATCCTGCCCTATAAGTATTAACCATCCAAGTATCTAGTGAAGAAGTAACTGAATCTTTTTTCCAAAAATAAGCTGTTGGATCTAAACCAAAATTGATCCCTTTCAAACTAAGACCAGGATGAGAATCTGGTAAAATGCTTGGCCCAGAAGCTGGATTGACAGCACAAATACTCGGCAGTGGCTCGTCATCAATGACAGAAAGTGTGTCAGTACCATCTGATGAAATAAAATTATCTCCTCTCTGAACAATGACATGGTAATCAACAAAAGCAATACCCTCGTCTACTAGAACGATTATCTCTGTATCAGTCCAACTATTATCACAAAAATCTGGTAGTACTGTATCGAGCAAAATACAATTAGGATTGGTCGGAGTACAGACAACATTTGGACTATTGGCCAAATATACATATCCAAGAGATCCAAAATTAATACCCTTGATAGTCACAAAACTGCCAGGAGTAACTATAGATGGGACTATCTCATTGATAATTGGTGTCACATTGGTCAAGTCACTTTCCAATACTTGGAAAGGAATACCGTTGCTATCTTCTCCGCTGGCTTCGACATGGACGAGGGGCTTACTGGCCTGAATCCCTTCTGGCACTTCACTAATAATGCTGGCTGGATTCCAAGAGTAAACATTTTTTGGATAAGCTACGACGATTTCATTGTAAACATCCTTAAAAGCAAATTTGACCTTACCAATGACACTAGACTGATCTTCACCAAAACCTTCACCAAGTAACTCGATCTTCATCCCTGGGAAACCAGCGTTGTGCCCAACAGGAATATCGTCCAAAGCTTCAGAAACCAGAACACTACAAAGTTTTGGACGTTGAATATCATTTATTTGAAAAAATCCATGTCCTCCTGGTTTGGGGCCATTATTGTCTGTGGTAGAATCTGAATGATTTTCAGCTGTGGTCAATTTGATGCCAATTTTGCTAACGTCAAAGGCTCCAGATCCACCAAAAATACCAGACTTACCAAACTTGTAATCTCCATAGATTTTAGCAGAAGCATTGTCCATCTCGTCAACAATAACGGCCCCATCACCACTCACGCTAGTACCTTCACCAAAACGCCAATAAACAAAAGGATTGGCCTCCAAAATAAGATTTTTATACTCATTACTTAGTCCTTGTTCTTTTAATTTTTGGTGAGCGTCATACCAAGAAGAATCATTTATTTTTGGACTATGAAAAAATACAAATTCATCCAACTCGCCAGAAAAAAAGTTAGTGTTAGAAATATTTTTGCCTACCAAAAATAGTATGCCATTCAAATTAGCTGGAAGAGACGGAATGTCAGATTCTTGGATGAATTCGGCAGTCTGTCCATTAATTAAGAGTTGTTTGACACCAGTCTTTAATACTCTGACTGCTATATAGTGCCATTCATCTTTGGTGACTTCAAAAACACTCTCGATCTCACGATTACCATTGCCAAGATCATCAAGCAAATAAAAATGATTATCAGCATTAATCTCCAAAGTCAAAGAATCATCTACTATTCCAAAACTCCAAATAGTCTGATTAGAACCAGAAGAATTTATTTTTACCCATACACCAATCAAATAACCATCCTGAGGGGTGTCTAGTTGTATAGTGTCAAAACTAGGATCAAGAAGACCAATAAAAGCAGAAGATTTGTCAAAATTAAGAGCTGTATCCTTGAGTTCACCAGTGTAGTCTGCTATTGAAGGCACTTCAGCCACCACAAAATTATCATGCCAACTCTGACCTAATGTCGACGAACATTGGACGATCTCGGCATCCACCCAAACACCATCATCAGAACCAAATTGAACACTCCCAACATCATCACCAAAATTCTTACCACTAATAGTCACCCAATTGCCTGGCGCACCATCCAACGGATCAACATTGGTAATCTGAGGCATGACACTTTCATCATCACCACATACTCCACCAACATCAATATCAGTTTCGCCAGGATCTTGGATACCATTGCCACAGTCCTTACCAACTAAAATAAGGTTGGAAATCTTGGTAGTGACATTATGGTCAATATCCCAAGCCTCGATAGTAATAATATATGTCTTTGGTTTTTTCCATTTGGCTATAATTCCAGAAGAAAAGAATTGGCTGTGAGCAAAATCAAACTGTACACTAGAATCATCTAGAGGTCCATCATAAACATCAATAAAATCATTGCCATCCTCTTCTGCGGAAATATTGAGGTGTACATAGCCAACACCATGATTGTCGGTAATACCAGAAGAAATTATATAGCTGGATCCAGCATAAAACTTATTTCCAGCACCATAGACTTGCCCAGCAGGGTCAATGAAATTGATATCCCCTATGTTTGGCCCCTGGTTATCATTGAGCGTTTGGTCGGCTTTGAACTGAGCAAATTCTGGCGGATCAAAGCCACACTGCTCGTCAAACTCGATCTTCTGTCCATCGGCCGAAACTATATCTTTACTTATTTCAATTTTATAATTATTCAAATCAAAACAATAATCAACATTTTTATTTTCTTCACTACAAAAATTATTTGGTGGAGAGTCTTTCTTATCCATTCTAGCTTCGACGACTTTCTTATTTGTGCCAGGGACAAAAGAAAATGTCACTAAGTTATTAATAATACTATCACCTGACAACTTGATATTCATCACTTCGTCGACAGGTGAGCCAACAGGTTTATTAAACACAGCTCTGGCAACGATATTATTCATCCCCGTTTTGTCCTGATTTGGAGTGATACTTTTGACAACAAAAAACTTATCTAGACAATTTGGAAAGCTACAATCAAGCCCAATGCAATCAGGATCAATGTTATCTTTATTATTACCGCCACCAGTCGCTTTGGAAATATTACTGATAATGAACTGGACAATAGCCACAGAGAAAAATATAATCACCAAACCGATCAGACCATTGGTCAAAATCTTTTTGGCACTAGCGATCTTTTCTTCATTTCCACCGGCTGTCATGTAAGTATAGCCACCATACAAAACTACAATTAAAGCCACAAGCCCAAGAAAACCAAGGATGGCTCTAATAATCTTTGTCACAACAAGAGCCAAATCCCCACCACCAAGAGCAATAGACTGGTCCACTTGGGCAGTGCCAAAATCAGTCTGAGCAAAAGCATCCACAGGTAATAACAAGTAAGCAACAGAAAAAACAATCGCTAAAACACTAAAAACAGAAACCTTTCTCCATAATTTGTTTTTTCCAAGACTGTTCATAGAATGTATTAAATAATTATTCCTCACCAAGATTAAATAAATCAGTTGGACTAAAATTCAGTTGGACTAACTTTTTTATCTTGTAGTTTTGCATAGCAAGTGTCTTTGTCTGGCTGAGTAACATAAAAGCCAGTTCCATTGATTAGTGTGGTTCCATCAACTACAGTCGTCACACAGCCTGTATCTGTCTCTGCCACTTTGTCTACTGGCACACATAATGAACCTATTCCTCCTTCCTGAATTTCACCGTCATCACCATATTTCACAACACATTTTTCCGAGACTACGACACTCTTGATAGTGCCATTGTATGGACCACGACCCGGGTACATACAGTTTTGATTGTCAGCTACGGTCTCCCTGCCAGGAACAATACCAAAGTAATAAAAATCTTTGTCATTCGGACCAAATGGGCGGACAGGATGCTTGATAGTCAAAGTAGTGGCGGTACTTAGAGTAGTGGTAGATGCGTCTTCGTCTTCTCCGATAACCATCTCACTATCAAAAAAACTAAAGGAATAATCATCAGGAGCCAAAGCATCGCCAGGGTGTTCTCTCAATTGAACGTTATAAAGCGAATCAAGGTTCATTTCTTTGCTGAAGAGTATATCCACTGGATAATAATCACCGACATCCTCCATATCAGTACCAGGATTGACGGTCTGGATATGTGGGGCAGTCATGTCTATCTTGTTCTGAACAGTAAAGTGCCACCAAAAGTTGTCTGGCAATTTTTCTGTGTTTGCAATATCTTTGGCAATGCCAAAGATCAGGGGCTTATGTCTCCAGCCAGTGTTGGTTTCGTAATTATAATATTTATCATAAATAGTAAAATCAAATTTTCCAGGAATACTACTATTGGTCTTCAAAACATCTCCCAAAGAATCATAGTCAGGAGTCACTTCTGTATTATGATAATCAAGAGCATTATCCGCCATATCTAAAACTCCCGAAAATGGCTTGGCTACAAATGAAGGATTAGTCTCGTCAGCCAATTGAGCAGTCCTTACCAAGACACCATAATGAGCAGTACATTCTTTGTCATAGTCAGCACATGGCACATAAAGACAATAAATATCATCGCCACAACTATTGATACCACACTTCTCTTGTGGAATGAATTCTACAGTCTTATAACCATTGGTGACTTTCCACTGCCCTTTTACTCCTTTGGAGTTTAAATCTTGTACTTCCACGTCTTTCACCACCTCTACTTGTTTTTCTCCCAAAATTTCAAAATATTTTATTCCGTTGTCCATATCAGATACATACGCATACCCACCATGTACTGCCAGAGCTCTAAAATTGTCCGAAAGTGACCATGGAGCATCATCCTCAAGAGAACTTGGATAAGAAAGCTTCAAAACAGGATTGTACTTATCCGTGATATCATAAATTTTGAATGCTTTTTGATAGCCAATTAACAAATACTTATCAAATAATTCGATACTGATCGCAGACACACCATCAAGAGACTCACCTGAAAATTTGTTTGGGATTACTGAATAAAGTTCCAAAGTGTCTTTGTCGGATATAAACACACCGTCTGCTTTATGAGCTGTGTACAAATCATTACCATTGACCAAAATATCAATAGTGCCAAATATGGTATCATCTATTTTTTTCACTTTCTTTGGTGAAAGTGGATTAGAAACATCAACCAAAAAGAAATCTTTTGTTCCGCCACCTTTGACCACATAAGCATCTTGGCCATTGACATAAACTGATGTTATAGCATTGTTGAACCCACCAAAATCTAATGTTCCCACCACACTGGCGCTAGTCAAACTGGCGGGGTTACTAATATCCACAATTTTCAAACCGGCAATACCATCTGCTACATAGGCATAATTCCCCTGAACAAATACATCAAACGGAAAAGCAAAACCAGCCAGTTTACCGACAGAATTGCCATTGGACAAATCCAAAATATCCAAAGCAGATCTATCAGCGTAGCCATAAGTAACATAAATATATTGATCGTCGTGATGAATGGCGTTTATACCTTTGGGGGCAGTAAACCAAACACCTTCGTTAACAGGTTTACTCGGGTCTGAAACATTGATTGTCTTAATTATTTTATCACTATCAACCACATAAATACGGTCACCAACAGAAATCATTTTCTTAACTTTCTTTGGGCTTGCTGGAATCTGCCCTTTGTATTCAAAAGATTCGCCCACCACAGTCTCAATAGTGATCTGTGTTTCTGTATTTGTATCCTGAACAAGACTATTTCCGTCATTACCAAGGATATCAACTAAAATATTGTCAAATGATGAACTGGGACTGACGACTCCCTGAACTACCATTGGGTCAACGGCTTCGTTGAAAGTGATTTTGAGTACTTTATTTTTTGAAATAACTTCACTGGAGTTCGGAGAAACATCTACCACATATGGTGGAGAAAGATCTATGTCTGTGTTAGTTTCAAAATTCCATGGATAATTATTATTTGGATAGCCATTAAAAATACTAACCGATTCTCCGTCTTTATTTTTTTGCATCTTTGTGACACCACTAGTGACCACTACTTTGTGCCACATATCTTCTTTGTCACTACCGAGCAATTCTTTTGGTTTGAAGACAAAAGTGTAGGCCTGGCTATTGTCATAGGCCACCATGCCATAGGCTTCGATTAGTTGATTGGTATCTTCACCATTAGCATCAATTTGCACTTCTGTCTCCTGGTTATTTTCATCAACTATTGTTTTGAATCTATAAATGTTGATTACCTCTGGCTTCATAGTGTCGCAGACACCTTCTTTGGTACAATCTCCATAATATTCCAAAATTCCCCCCGTAGTCTCATTCTTTTTACAATTGGCTCCATAATCAGCATTCCCTTTTGTGCCAGCAATAACTACTGCATCTACTTCGTCCAATTGCCAGCACGTGTTATTGGTATTTTCAATAACACTCGACGGGTCTATTTCAATATTAAATGTGATAGCGATTTTGGTATTGCGATAAATATCTTGTTGGTTGGAGGCAGGATAATGGTCTTTGACCAACTTGACCAGAGACCCAGCTCCATCAAAAGTATTGATAACTGGCGTACCTGGTTGCTTGGGCTCGTAACCAGTAGCAGCTTTCAAAAGATTGATCACAAACTGCACAATGATAAGAGCAAAAAATATAATAGCAAGACCAATGATAGCGTTCTTCAAAGTGTTTTTTCCGTGGAGAACTTTTTCTTCATTACCGCCTGAAACCATAATTAGGTAGCCAGCATACAATGTCATGATCACCATAATAAGAGCCAAAAATCCGAGAACTGCTCTAATGATCTTGGTTATCACAAGTGGAAAATCAAATCCACCAAGTTCAATACCTTGTTCCACCTGTGCTACACCAAAATCAGTCGCTCCCTGAGCATGACTACTCTGCGGTAAAAATAGAACACAAATAAGGATAGACAAAAATAGAGCCATGACTACTTTATGGCACTTTCCAAATTTGTTTTTGTTTTTTATTCCAAAAAACATGAATGTAAAAGATGAGAGAAAATATGAACTATTTCCTCTACAAAAAAGTTTCTTTAATTATAACAAAAAAAAGCAGTACAGACAACAAAAATAGGTCTGGGTGTGGATGATTTTCAATCCAACAAATACCAGAACAAGTAAACACAAAAAAACACCCTACAAAATAGGGTGTTTTTATGAAAAATATTTACTAAGAACTGAGAATATCTTGGGTTAATTCTCTCACCAAGCTACCGTCTGCCTGGCCCTTCAGACGACCCATGGCGGTAGCCATCACTTTACCAATATCAGCTGGTGAGCTAGCACAGGTCTCTAATATTACCTCTCTTATTACTTTTTTTACTGCGTCTTTATCCAATTGAACAGGAAGGTAAAGCTGTAATATTTCTATTTCTCTTTGAGCACTGTCCACCAAATCTTGACGACCTCCACGATCAAAATCTTTTTGAGAATCTTTCAACTGCTTCAACTGCTTGGAAACAACACCTTGTACTTCCTCATCGGCCAGTTCATATTTTTTTTCTATTTCTAGATTCTTTATGGCAGACCAAAGCATCCGCAACACAGAAAGTTTTTCGGCATTGCGTTCTTTCATGGCGATCTTTTGCTCTTGTACAATATCTTCTCTAAGAGACATAGTTTACATAATTATTTTTTTCTATTATTAAAACTGTCTTCTTCTGGTGGCAATTTACCAATTTTACGAAGATAATTATCCTTAGAAATTTTATGTAGTTTCGAGACAGTCTGAGTGTGTTGAACATTCTTACTTTTTTTACCAGTAAAAAACTGCACTTTACGAGCTTGAAGTATCTTTCCGGAACTCTTCCACATTCTCTTTGTTCTACGTAAAAAAGCTTCGAAAGATTCACCTTTTTTTCTCTTTACTTCTGACACATTATTCACCTCCTTGTGAAATTAAAATACACCGCTTAAGTGCGGATTGGTAAGCACAGTAAACTAATGAACTTACCAACCCGTACTAATTATGTACGTTTATTAAGATTAACCCAGCTTGTCTCGACTGACAAAACCACATTTTCTACCCACCTTGAATGGTGAGAGTGGAGCTGGTGTTAATGTCTCCGTAACAAACTAACGGAGAATCTTATTCTGATTTTATTGTGATTAAATTATTTTTTTTTAATTCTTGTTTTATTTTTTGTTGATCAACTATTTCTTGGATACCTGAATCCATATCACGAATAATGATAGTACCATCAAGCACTTCTTTTTGTCCCAAAATAAGACTGTGTGTAACGCCATATTTATTGGCCAATTCCAACTGTCCTTTCAAGGAAGACTTGCCAATATTATGATAAACCAAGACGCCTTCACGACGTAATTTTTCAATCAGACCAAGAGCGCGCATACGAGCCTGATCTCCAAGCTGAGCAAAAAATATCTTAGATCTTTTTTCTACAATTGGTATATTTTTTCCTTTTTCTTTCAAATTTTTGAGTGCCATAACGACTCTCTCAAGGCCAATGGCAAATCCACTGGCTGGAGTAGGCTGGCCACCAAGTTGTCCGATCAACAAATCATAACGACCACCCCCACCAAGTGCACCTTGTGAACTTTTTTGGGTATCAGCTTTATCCTGATCTTCATATATTTCAAAAACAGTATCCGTGTAATAATCCAAACCACGAACCAATGTGGGCTGGAGCATGTATGGTACTTCGAGCTCATCTAGATATTCTAAAACTTTCATAAAATATTTTTTGGATTCTACTCCCAACCAATCAATAATCTTTGGAGCATCCTCTATTACCGGCTGGCATTGTTCTACTTTGCAATCTAGCGAACGTAAAGGATTTTTGTTCATTCTCTTTTTACAATCATCACATAAATAACTACGCTTCGAACGCAAATAAGCAACTAGTTCAATAGTATAATTATCCCTGTCTTCCTTTGATCCAATACTATTGATAAAAACTGTAGAAGAAATTCCAAGATCATTCAAAAAATTATAGGCCACTACAATAAGCTCAGCGTCAACAGAAGCGTCTTTTACACCAAATGATTCGCAATTGAACTGATGAAATTGTCGAAACCTGCCAGCCTGAGGACGATCATGTCGAAACATAGGGCCGCATGTCCAAACCTTTACTGGTTGAGATTCAGACTGCATTCCATTGGTAATATAAGAACGAACCAAAGAGGCTGTGGCTTCTGGCCTTAACCCAACTTTGGAACCATCTCGATCTTCAAAAACATACATCTCTTTATCCACCACATCAGTACCTTTACCAATCGAACGAATAAACAAAGAAACTTCTTCTAAAATCGGAGTCTCAATCCAACCAAAATTGTAAGCGTGAGCAATATCTTCCGCCTCGTGGTGTGCGGCTTTCCAAAACTGTTCGTCCTTTGGTAAAATATCTTTCATGCCTCTAAGTGGAGCCAAATCTTTAGAGAATTTTTTGCTTGGTTTTTTTTCTTCTGTCTTTTTTGTAACCTCGCTGCCTTTATTGTCTACAGTAGCTTTGGTTTTTACAACTGGTTTCTTTGTAATTTTTTTATTTTTTTCAAAAGACGGCTTAGAATTTTTCTGAACTTTTTTTAGTTTAATTGTTTGTTTTTTTATTACCATATCTTTATTATATGTTAACAACTATATATCATAATTGGGCTTAGTGCTACCAAAAAAAGTAATCCGTGAAAGTGGCCAACCACGCAAAAATGTACGTCCGACAATTGAATTTTGATTAATCGGCCCAAAACGTCTGGAATCATAGCTCGCCCCACGATTGTCTCCCATTACAAAATATTGATCAAGCCCAAGAGTGACAGCTGTATCGCCAGAGGTAACATTATTTATATAAGGTTCTTCTAATTTTTTACACTCCACTTTACAAATAGTCACTTGACCATTTTCAATTCTCACTCTCTCACCAGGAAGACCAATAACACGCTTGAGATATGAATCATCTGGGGCAGTCGGTGATTGAAAAACTATCACTTCACCTCTTTCAGGATCACGAAAACGATAAGTTAATTCGTCAACAATAAGATACTCACTTTCATAAAAAGAAGGAATCATTGATTCTCCTTTAACATAAAAAGGCTTGAACAAAAAATAACGTACTAAAAAAATAGTAATACCTGCCAACACAGATATCTTTACCAACTCAAGAAAAAACAAGGCAATCTTTTCCAAAATTCCTTTTTCTTCTAGCACGCCATCTTCTTCTGTTTCTATTTTTTTTTCTAAATTATCATTGTCCATTTTTTCAAGTTAATATTTATATGTAAAATATATACTTTAATCTAACAACGAGTATACTAAGAAATATACACTAAATCAAATATAATAGAAACGTGTGGGCGCGCCAGGAGTCGAACCTGGGACCTTCCCGATTATCATCGGGACGCTCTAACCATCTGAG
>PFPK01000009.1 GCA_002793015.1 Candidatus Magasanikbacteria bacterium CG_4_10_14_0_2_um_filter_37_12
TTCAAAATACGGTATACCCTTTTTCATTCCATTCTCAATCACTATCCCCGGGCTAGCAGCAGGATTCTTCAGTCCCAAATGCCCAACAGGGTAATGCGAAGGATACATCATCGGAGAAATGTAATCGACAGCATCGACAGCATCCTCAAGACGCTGGCCAATACTCATCCCATCGTAGCGCTCCATTACAAACCCAAACATATCCAGAGAAATCCAAGCAGGCTGAGCTGTCAACTGTTCACCAAGATAATGATAAAAATCACGCATCACCTCATAGCGCTCTTGACCACCATTGGTATAGACGACTTGACTCATGTCCCCATCAGATGGAAAACGGACGTAATCAAACTGTACTTCATCAAAACCAAAACCAATGACTTCTTTGGCAATCTCCACATTGTATTCCCAAACCTCTTGTTTTGTTGGATCCACCCAAGCAAGCCCCTTACGATCACGCCACAGGCCACCGACTTTTGACTGCATAGCCCATTCTGGTTTTTTTTCAGCCAAAATTGGATCTTGAAAAACTGTCTGCCGAGCAATCACATAAACCTTGTGTTCGTGCAATTTTTTTATTAAAGCCTCTGTATCCCCAATCCGATTATTCTCTAAACCAAGCTCACCGACCAACAACACATTGCTATCGTATAGAACTTTGCCACTATAATCCTTGACATCAATCACAATAGCATTCAGCTCTGTCTCGTCAATCAGATCCAAAATTCCATCCACTGTCTTAGAATTACCAGCCGAATAAGCTGTCAGATACAGACCTTTTACTTCTATTTTGACTGGTTTTTGTTTTTGATTTTTTAAACGCAAAAGTTGTACGGCCAATTGATTAGTCGGCAAAGTATGGACAGAAGACATAAACTGCATTTCTTCTTCTATCAACACAGTATCAAACCATACCCAGCAAACAGCAATTCCAAAAAAAGTGGCAATGCCAACGAGGATAATAATATAAAGTTTTGGGTGATTTTGCATAGTGAACTCCCCCACAGCAAGCTGGCAGGTTATCACAAAATATAATTTTAAAAACAAACTCCGGTGTATTACATCTTGTCCGCCTTAGACGGAATGTTTACTAGCCACTTTTTTATATCCTACCATACTTTCTAGGCAAACGAAAAAAAATAACCACGACTAAGCCGAGAATAAAGGAAAAAACAAACGGATAAAGTGGGTCAATCCCAACCAAAACAGCAGCTATCAAAACCAAAGGGATATCAAAAACACTCTTCACCAAGTTGGTCAAAGAAAGTGTGGTCGCCCGATTGAAAGACGAGCTCTCCCGATTGAAAAACTCTGAATACATCGGCCAACGAAAACTTTCGATCTGAATCAAAAGCAAATACAAAAATAATGCTAGATATATCATAGACGGTTGCAAAACAGCAATAATTAGAAAAAAACACAAAATCACAATAAACACATTGAACCTATTTATTACCACTGCCAAATTATCCTTAGAGAAAAAATAATGAATTTTTTGATTCAAGAAAAATCCCAAAAGATGAGCCAAACTCCAAGCTACCCCCAAACTAATAATCGATATCCCGCGCTCTACAAAAAATATTTGATGATATGACCATAAAATAAATACTCCAATAAACATTATCACTCGTCCGAATATTGCCTGTGCAAAAATATAATCAGACTTGATCAGCTTCCAGGCATCACGAATTACACCGGCCTCCATCTGCTCCACATCCATATGATGCTTTGGCTCAACCAAAGATACTGCTGAAACCAACGCAAAGAGGGAAAGAACAAAATCAAAAGCAATCAAAACATGAAATTGAGTAGGAGAAAAATCCGGGATCATCAGTGCACCGACCACTGGAATAAAAAACCTAAAAATATGACGGGCTGAATAATATTTTCCCAATTCAGATAAACTCTGTTCGCCCTTCCCAAATTCTAGATTGGTATCATAGATAAGGGCGTCTTCAGTTCCTGAAAGTAATGAAAAAGAAACTGCCTGAAAAAATATCCCAATACAAAAAAGAAAAAACGAATTGGCAAAGAAAAATATTCCGTAATAAGAAGAAAACAATAGCACCGCCAAAATCAAGGTCTTCTTCCTCCCCCACTGGTCAGCCAAATAGCTAGACGGTACTTCAAAAACTAGATTAGCCACCGCCCACACAACGGTAAGATAAAAAATTTGCTCCAATTTCAACCCTCTAGCAACATAAAAAATAGACAAAGCTACATTGAGTAGCTTGATATTAATAAATGCTTTGAGCCAAAACATTCGTTTGAAGTTTTTTTGTAATTCTTCTCGATGGGCGCAGGGCATAATTACTAATTTGAAATTTACAATTTGAAAACAATTTTTAATGTTTCAAGTGCTAAAGTGCTAAAGTGCTAAAGTGCTAAAGTGCTAAAGTGCTAAAGTGCTAAAGTGCTAAAGTATTAAGGTGTTCAGGTGTCATTTACAAAACCTTTCCACATCTACTTTTATCTCACCCTGTCTCAATACATCTACACGATTATCACCAACACGCACCACTGTTGACGGACTGTGGTGAGGCAATGAACCAGCATCGATAATAATATCTGGTCGAAATTCTTGTCTTTCAAACATGGCAAACACTCTATCAATTTCATAAGGGCTATCGTACGAAGCAATGTTGGCTGATGTTGAAACAAGTGGCACACCAAGCTGATCAGACAAGCTAGAAGCCAAAAAATGATCAGTCACTCGAAAAGCAATAGTCTTGTCTGCTCCCACCACACCAGATGGAAGTGTAACTTCTGGGCGAAGAGGCACGACTGCGGTAAGCGGACCTGGCCAATAAAAATCAGCAATTTTGGCCAATATTGGTGACCAATTTACAAAATATAACATCATCGACATTGTCGGAACCAGTACCAACACTGGTTTATCGTGTTGTCTTTTTTTTATTTGAAAAACTTTGGCAACAGCCTCGGGATTGGTCGCATCACAACCAAGACCATAACAAGTTTCAGTGGGATAGACGATTACTTTACCATTTTTTAATTCGTCTACAATAGATCCTAAATCAATGTTTTGTTGTTTTATAATTTGCATAATTAATTTTATGAACTATTGACTTTTTTGCCATCGCAAATACGCTTCTACAAACTCATCCAAATCACCATTCAAAATCCGCTCATCATCTGTCGTTTCGTGTTTGGTACGGACATCTTTGACCATGTGGTAAGGATGCAAAACATAATTACGAATCTGATTTCCCCACTCTGGACTCTTGTATTCACCTCGCAATTTCAAATGCTCTGCTTCTTCTTTTTCTTCTTGCAATTTTTGTAGACGAGACTGCAAAATTGTCATGGCCATTTTTTTATTCTGTAACTGTGATTTTTCATTCTGGCAACTCACGGTCGTGCCAGTCGGGACGTGAACAATACGGACAGCAGAATAAGTAGTATTGACACTCTGCCCCCCATGTCCGCCAGCCATGAATGTATCAATTCGTAAATCACTTTCATCGATTTGGAATTCGCCTTCATCTTCTACCTCAGGAACTACTTCGATCAAAGCAAAAGATGTGTGACGCATTTTTTCTGCGTCAAATGGTGAAATACGAACCAGCCGATGTGTTCCGTGTTCAGATTTGAGATAACCAAAAGCATATCGCCCTTCGATCAAAACAGTTGCCGACTTTATTCCAGCTTCACTACCTTTTGATTCATCAAGAATTGTCACTTTCCATTTTTTCTTTTCTGCATAACGCAAAATCATGCGAAGTAACATCTCCGCCCAATCTTGAGCCTCAGTTCCCCCGCTGCCAGATTGGAAAGTAACAATGGCATTGGCGAAGTCATGTTTTCCATTCAGTAGAGTATTGAATTCCAACTTCTCTACCTGTTTATTTAAAATAAAAAACTGTTCTTCAATTTCCTCACGCAAATTAACAGTTTTGTCTGCCTCATCCATCTTAGCCATTTCAAATAAATCACTAACTTCTCTGTCCAATTTTTTCCAAGTATCTATCTCAGATTGTAGATCACTCATTGCTTTACTTTTTCTAGTAGCTTTTTCTGGCTCATCCCAAAATCCTGGCTTATTGACATCTGCAGACAAAGCATCTACTTCCTGTTGTTTTTTGGGTAAATCCAAAATACCTTGCATTTCAGCCAATTTATTTTTTAAACTTTCCAAAGATTTTACTAGTTCATGCATTTCCATAATTTTCTGATATTTGTGAACTATATCTTACGTCAAAATATGTAAAAAAACAAGCTCAACCAAGGCTAGTTTTTTTGTAATAAATCAATGTTTTTTTGACAAAGTATTTTGCGAAACCAGGTAGCCACCAAGAAAAAACAGAAACACATTCGTAGTAATAGTAGAAAAATTAATCAAGAGAAATAAGCTCAGCATGATAATAGATAATTTAGTTGCCAATATAGCCCAATATTTATCAGCAACAAAAACGTTGCATTTGTTACCAAATAGTGCCAAGCCAAAAAACCCTAAATACCCAAGCACTGTGAGAGGTCCATACATTAACAACATATCCAGAGGCTCACTATGTACTCGATCTACATAAAACAAATCATTTTCCTGTACATGGGCTGGCATATACGGCATAATGTGAGCTTGAATCATATCTTGGCCATGCCCGACAAGTGGACGATCCAGATACATCTCCACTCCAGCTTGCCAAAAAGTAAGTCTAGTTTCAAAAGAAGTAAAAGCTTTGTCTTGCCAAGAAAATCTTTCCCAAAAGGCATTGTCCGTCTGACTAGATGAACTGATGATAACCAAAATTCCCAATGACAAGATGACCAAGATACTGCCAACAAAAAAACCATTTTTGTTATGAAACCAAAGATACCAAGCCCAATAAACACCAAACACTGCCCCCACCACCAGCAAAGCCGTCCTGCTACCAGTAAAGAATAATGTAGTCAGAAACAAAATAGCCAAGCCGACCTTACTCAATCTTTTTAAATCAATGCTAAAAAATACAAAAGGAAGCATGACCAAAATAAATACAGCCAAATAATTTGGATTACCAAACGTACCATAAATCCGTTGTTCAAAAAAAGCTGTGCTAAATAGTGTCCCTGGTATAAATGCTGAAATAATAGCAAACACGCAAGCACCTGCCCCAATTCCCACAATCCATCGCCAAACAATCTTGGTCTGTTCTGCCGGAAATAATGTAAAAAACCAATAACTATGCAAGCTCAAAAGAATAAAATGAATATAAGTCAATAATCCTTGGTGTCGATAATGAGTGCCGACTAACGATACCAAATGATCTGCAGAAAATATGAAGGCAACCAGCTGTCCGATCAGCAATACTCCCATCCACATATATATGTGTGGCAACTTCACAAAAAATTTCTGCCCGATATAAAATGTCGCTAAAATATTCATAGTACCGACAGCAAGCAACAACACAATCATTTTTGGTAATTCAAAGGTCCCAACAGCCGAAAAAGGATTGAAAACAAAGACAGTCCCCACAAACAAAAAAACCAACGCAGACAAATAGATTTTGAATGCGTTGGCCATATATTTTTGATATTGCTTAATTTGTAAGATATAAAGTAGTTTACTTCATCTTACAAATCTTGGCAACACGATTTCTCACGAGAGCGAGAATTTCTTTTTTCTGTGCAGGAGTTATACCGTCCCATGTTTTGTACACTTGGTACAAATCATTGGCATAAGCTTTTCCTGCCTCACAAGCATTTTCAGCGCTATAAGGCACTGAAGTGGCTACATACTGTTTGTAGGCTTGGTAGTCTTCTGGTAAGACGAACCCTCCACCGGCCAAAGCCAGAGAAACTGTAGAAAATAGTACTGTCACAGCTACTACTATCGAAGTGATGAAACTTCTTTTGTTTTTTGTTTCCATAAAATGTTGTGGTTAATATGGGTGAATAAATTTAACTGTCGGTGAACCTTACCACATTTTGACTATTTTGTCAATGGTAAATCATTCATTTACTTACCCTGGTGTGGATAACATTTGGGGCTCATCTGTTGATTGGAAAAGACTGATAAATACCCAAATTTATAGCAAAAAATAGCTGGGATTAGCCAAATTTTACTTATAGACAACGCTCTTTAGGCAACACAAAGTATTAAAAAAGGCTAATCGAGTTTTATCTATCGTTAGGTATTATTTCAATTGTTCAGCCACTTCCTCAGCCAAATTAGCAATTTTCTTTTCGATTCCTTCACCAAGCTCATATCTGGCAAAACGACGAACAGTAATCTTTTCACCGATTTCACCAGTCTTTTCAATGAGAAGCTGTTCAATAGTCTTGTCTTCATCTTTGATAAAAGATTGTTCAAGAAGACAGACATCACCATAAAACTTGTTCATCTTGCCTTCCATAATCTTTTCAATCATTTCAGCTGGTTTGCCTTCTGACTTTAACTGTTCGCTATAGACATTTTTTTCTCTTTCAATATCTTCTGCATGGACTTCTTCACGAGAAACACAAGTGGGGGCAGTAGCCGCAATATGCATTGCAATATCTTTGACCAACTCCTGAAAACTTTCATTTTTGGCAACAAAGTCTGTTTCACAATTTACTTCTACCAAAACACCTACTCTGCCAGCCCCATGAATATAACTACTAACCAATCCTTCTGCAGCAATCTTTCCAGCGCGTTTGGCTGCTTTTGCCACGCCTTTGGTACGAAGAAAATCTACAGCCTTGTCAAATTCACCACCAGTTTCTTCAAGAGCTTTTTTACAATCAAGCATGCCTGCACCAGTCTGGGCACGAAGTTTGGCGATATCAGATGCATTTATAGACATAAAATTTTTTGTTTATTTACTTACAAACTTATTTACTCACTTGCTACCACAACGGTTGACTTAGAAGCAGACACTGTTTTTTTCTCTAGATCATTTTGAGCCATTTTTTTCTTGCCTTCTTTTACTGCCTCAGCCACCAGATTGACAATCATCTTGATAGAATTTACAGCGTCATCATTGGCAGGAATAACATAATCAACTTTGTTTGGATTGGCATTTGTATCGCAAACTCCGACGATTGGCACATCCATTTTATTTGCCTCTACCACGGCAGTCTTCTCACGCTGTACTGCTGGAATAAATACAACATCTGGCATTTTTTTCAAATCTACCAAACCAGCAATAGCACCATCCATTTTTTCTAGTTCTTTAGAAATACGAAGTTGTTCTTTCTTAGTGTATCTTTCCAACTCGCCATTAGCTTGTTGTTCTTTAAGAGAAACATATTTTTGAATCAATTTTTTTATTTCATCAAAATTTGTAAGAAGCCCACCCAACCATCTTTCTACTAAATAAGGCATACCACAATCTATGGCGGCCTCTTTCACTATCTCTCTGGCTTGGGGCTTGGTAGTAATAAATAAAATTGTCTTCCCCTCTGTTGCCATATTGGTCACCGCAACAAGGGTTTCTTCCAGCTTTTGACTGGTCTTTTCGAGGTCAATAATGTGAACCCCATTTCTCTCTGTAAAGATGAATGGTTTCATCTTCGGATGCCAACGAGACATCTGGTGTCCAAAATGGACCCCTGCTTCTAGCATCTCCACTAGACTTGGAATTTTCATATGTATTTCCTTTTACCTCACTTCCTTCACCGCCACCCAAATGGTTGGGAGACAGAGGAAAAATTAAGAAAGTTGAGTGATAATAATAAAATTAATAACAAATAACAAATTATACTTATTTTTTCATCTAGAATAAACCTGAAAATATACTTATATTACTAGCAACTGTGTGAGGTAAAGCAAGTTTTGCCTGCACACCAAAATAGTGGGATGGCTAAAAAATAAATATATCGCAAGATGATAGATGAAAAACTTGAGTATTAGTTCATAAAGTGGCAATACTATACTATATATATAGTGAGCTGTCAAGACATTCTTCACATCCCCATTGAAAAAGAACAGATAGTCCAAAATCACAATACTCAGAACACATATTTTGTCTCCCAAACAAATAAATGCTATACTATCTTAAAACAAAATTCTACCATATGAAACAATCTCTCTATCAACAAAAAAAACCATGGTACAAGACACTCACTGGAAAATTGTTTCTTAGTGTTTTATTATTAGTTAGTATTGGATTTCTTATTTTTGCCTCATTTGTGGGGTACTATTTATGGAAAATAAAAAATGGCCAAGGAGCTGAACTGGCTGAACAGTTTAGTCCGACATTCAGCATAGATGCTTCCTTAGACCAACAAAATTCTCAACAGATCCCCCATCAGGATCCAAGACTTTTTATCAAGCCACTCAACCCTCGATTAGGAAATCCGGCAAGTACCGTAAAAATTATTGCTTTCATTGACTTTTCATGTCCGTACTCTCAAAAGTCATATCCTATTTTCAAAGAAATGAGTGAAAAATATTCGCCAGCAGTAGAAATAATTTTCAAACAATTTCCACTTTCTAGTATCCATCCCGATGCGATCCCCGCTGCCGTTGCCTCGACTTGTGCTGGCGAACAAGACAAATTTTGGCCATATTACGACCTCTTGTTTGAACGTAAGGCATTGGACAAAACAAGCTTAGTATCCTATGCTACAGAACTAAACTTGAACGTGAACAAATTCAACACCTGTCTTGAAACACAAAAATATCTCCTCAGCATCAATGATGATCTCCAAGATGGTATCTCTCTTGGTGTAAGAGGTACACCGACTTATTTTGTCAATAATACAAAATTAGAAGGTGTCATAACCAAAGAAAAATGGGAGGAAGTAATCTTGACAGAATTACAATAATTTCACGTAGCGTCATACTCCATATTTCAAAATAAAAAAACTATACAAAATTTCCAATTTATCATTTTAAGTTTTATCTATCACCTCTAGGTAAAAAATAAGCATGACTTGTTACCAGTTCAATATGAAAAAAATACTTCTTGCCACCATCTTCTTTCTTTTTTTAATTTCCCCGGCCACCGTCTTTGCTCAACTAGACCAACGTTGCTGGACAAAAGACAAATGTACAGAAACTAGAAAACAAGTTAACATCAATCTAAGCGAAAAAGAAATAAATGACGGCTTTTACCAAGGCTCTGAAGCCAGGTGCGTTTGTGGTGGCTTAGAATGTAAGACTACAGATGCAGGTGGTGATGAGATTGGCTTTTGTCTGCCAGTCACCCAGACTGTCACCAAAATTTATTTTGGCGGTAGAAATAGATTTGATAATATTGGAGTCTTCATCCAGTATATATATCGCTATGCCATCATCATTGCCAGCGTCATGGCAGTGATCATGCTTATTGTGGCAGGCTTCACTTGGATGACTTCTGGTGGTAATCCAGAAATGATTACCTCTGCCAAAAAAAGAATTGCGGGCTCTTTGATGGGTTTATTCTTAGCGGTCATGTCCTATAGTATTCTAAACTTATTGAATCCAGCTTTGGTCAACTTACGGCTACCAAACACCTGGATGGTCAATACTCAAGGTCTAGCTCCCCCGACTTGTACAGATATTCAGAGTGACAAACTTGTCCATGAAATAGCCACGTTCAACACCAATCCAAAAGAAAAACAAAAATCCATAGCAGATTTTATAGACCCAAAAAATACAAGCACACCCAAATTTGAAACAAATCCTAAGCTAGCCAAATGTAATTATGAATACGTAGTGCCTGACACTGGTGGACAGACTTGTCTAGGAATAATGTGTCCTCAAAAATCCGGGAAAATCAGCACGTGTGCCCTACCGTCAGGAAAGGACTCTTATGGCTGCTTTGTTGGCAATATAGTAGGAACCATCTATGATACAAACATCATGGCGGACAGCCCTTTTGACGCAGTATTTGGAGAAAATTGGGGATATCCATGGGTAACTGGAGAAATGGATGTCGGAGCGATCTGTAATGGTGGACGCTTTTACACAAAAGGACGAAAGAGATCTTTTGGCCTAACACACAATGAAGTGGCTTCTATCCGCAAAGCACAGATTTCAAACAGCAATAATAAAACACAATTTTATTACATTCCTGTTTCAGAACAACAAATAGCAAACACAGAAAAAGAATGTGAATTTTATGGAGGTGTACAAGGATACTATCTGGACTTGTCATTTAATGAAACCCTTGGTATTGGTGGCGATGAAGATCATTTTATTGGTAAAAATGGATTCGACCTAGGCGATTGGGAATTGGGTATTTCTGAAAGTGGGGCTTTCCTTGATCAAATCAGATTCCAAGATATCAAACAATATCTAATCTCCCCAGAAGAACTGAAAAAAGGAATAAAAGTTGATATCAATGCCGCCAATGTCTGCGACGTAGACAACAGCGAGGAAGAAGAAATGAGATTAAAATGTTATGGCTATCTTGGCTACCAAAACAAAACTTCTTCTGGTTCGAATTCGAGTGGTAGCAGTGGTGGTAGCTTAGGAGGTGGAGTTTTCCGTGGTGATGGCAATGCAGGATACTCGTCTTGTTTTCCAGCTGGTACAAAAATCACCATGGCCGATAACACAGAAAAAAATATAGAGGATATTGATGTTGGTGAAATGGTATTAGCGTATGATATAAATACACAAAGTACCAAAAGCTCTGTGGTATCTGAAATAGAATCGCCAATTCGCGAAGGATACTACAGCGTCAATAATAATTTGCTGAGAGTAACAGACGAGCACCCTATATATATTCGTAAACCGAATGGTGAAATAAACTGGGGATCTATAAATCCTCAAAAAACAGCAATCGAAACAAGGCTTGATGGGCTTCTACAACTTGGGGTAGGAGATGAATTATTCATGTCAGATAAAGGATGGATAAAAATAAATGATATTACTTATATAGAAGGTGCTATCCAAACTTACAATCTAAAAACTGTTGAACAGTACCACACTTATTTTGCTGACGGAGTTCTTGTACACAATAAACAATAATAATCACATATATAATTTAATAATGATATTTTGATTCTCTAATTTCATTGACACAAAGTATTGACTTGCTCTAAAAAACCAAGTATACTGTGCCATTATGAAAAACATCAAAATCATCAACGCTCGAGTAAACAACCTCAAAAATGTTTCACTTGAGATTCCCAAAAACAAATTAACAGTCATTACAGGACTTTCTGGATCAGGAAAGTCTTCTTTGGCATTTGATACCATCTATGCTGAAGGCCAGAGACGTTATGCCGAAAGTCTCAATGCCTACGCCAGACAATTCATGGACTTACAAGACAAGCCAGACGTCGATGATATCCAAGGTCTCTCACCTACTATTGCTATTGACCAAAAAACTATTTCTCAAAATCCACGCTCCACAGTCGGCACCACTACTGAAATATACGATTATCTCCGCCTACTTTTTGCTCGCATTGGAAAACAATTTTGTCCTGATTGCAATAGCAAAATAATCCAATCTACAACAGGAGAAATTATCGAAAAAATCAGAAATATCGCCCGCACAAGCAAGAGCATTGCCATCCTCACACCAATCATAAAACAACAACCAATCAAAATAAAACAAATACTTACCCGCCTAGAACAGACTGGCCTCAATCGTATTCGCCTAAATAACATAGAACAAAATCTCGCCGATCTAAACAAAATAAAAATAAACAAAGACAGGTTGTATGATATAGATATAATTGTTGGTAAAATAACAGATCTCAAAAAACAAAATACAAAATTGTTAGCTGACAAAGCGCTAGAATTAGGAAATGGTTCGATTACTGTCCTTGATGAAAACACTGGGGAAGAACATGATTACTCCCTCACTCCATATTGTAGACAGTGTCATAGAATGTTTGTGCCGATTGAATCACGAACTTTCAGTTTCAATAGTCCTTATGGTGCCTGTCAGCGTTGTTCTGGACTTGGCAAAACTCTAGAAGTCGACCCAGAGCTAATTATTCCCAATACCCGTCTCACCCTAGCCGAAGGCGCTATCCAGCCCTGGACTAGAATTGTTGGCAACCAAAACATGTACCAAACTATACTTGAAGCAGTCGCAGTAGCTCATAATTTTTCTACACATATTCCAGTAAAAGAATTATCAAAAGATGTTATAGACATCTTATACTACGGTACTGACGGAAAAAAATATATCATTGGCGGAAAAATGACACAATTTGAAGGTATCATCCCAAACTTAATCACTCGTCATGCCGAAACCAATTCCGACTACGTCAGAAAAGAAATAGAAGGGTACATGCGAGAACATATTTGTTCTGTTTGCAAAGGTAAAAGATTAAAACCAGAATCCTTATCTATAAAAATATTAGATTATGATATAGCAGACTTGGTAGAGATGAACGTAGAAGAAGCTTGCAACGTCTTCATTAAACTGGCAAAAGATGCACAAGAAAAAAAAGAAACAGACAAAAAAACAATTGGACTGTCTGTTCAAGAAAAAACTATCGCCACACCAATCGTCAAAGAATTAAAAAATCGGCTAGAAAATTTGATGCAAGTTGGATTGTACTATATATCATTGGACAGACCAGTAAATACTCTTTCTGGTGGCGAGGCACAACGTGTCCGTCTTTCTACTCAACTCTCTACAGGTCTTACTGGGGTTATCTATATTCTAGACGAACCATCAATTGGTCTACACCCCAAAGATAACGACAAATTAATTAAAACACTCAAACAATTGCGTGATCTAGGAAACACAGTGATAGTCGTCGAACACGACGAACAAATGATGAACGAAGCTGACCACATTGTAGACATTGGCCCAGGTGCTGGAATCTACGGTGGCGAAGTAGTTGCTAGCGGTACAGCTGCAAAAATAAAAAAGAATAAAAATTCTCAAACTGGATTATTTTTATCAGGAAAAGAAAAAATAAATCCTCCAAAAAAAACCAGAAAAGGTGACAAAAAAACTATTGATATCATTGGAGCGAAAGCTTTTAATCTAAAAAATATCGACGTCTCTATCCCCCTAGCTACACTAACCTGCGTGACAGGTGTTTCTGGTTCTGGCAAGTCCACTCTAATAATTGATATCTTGAGTAAAGCATTGCACAAAAAGTTCTACCGAGCCAAAGCCCAACCAGGTCTTCACAAAAAAATTAATGGCGTAAACAATATCAACAAAATAATATCTATTGACCAAGCGCCAATTGGCAGAACACCTCGCAGTAATCCAGCTACCTACACAGGTTTATTTACTGCTGTTCGTGATATATTTACAGATGTGCCAGAAGCAAAAATGCGTGGTATGGATGCTGGTAAATTTAGCTTCAACGTCAAAGGTGGTGGAAGATGTGAAGCTTGTGCAGGCCAAGGGTATATTTGCATCCCTATGCAATTTTTATCAGATGTCTTTGTAGAATGTAACGAATGCCAAAGCAAAAGATACAATCAAGAAACACTCGATATACACTATCGTGGCAAAACAATAGCCGACGTGTTAGACATGACTGTAGAAGAGGCGTATTCTTTTTTTGCCCATCTGCCGGCCATTGCTGACAAACTACGCATCATACGTGATGTTGGTCTTGGTTATGTACATCTTGGCCAGTCCGCTACCACTCTTTCTGGTGGCGAAGCACAACGAATAAAATTAGCCACCGAGCTTTCTCGTCGCTCCACTGGTAGCACTCTATATATTTTGGATGAACCTACCACAGGGCTCCATTTTGCTGATATCCAAAGACTGCTAGATATATTGAACAAGCTGGTCGACAGAGGAAATACAGTGCTCATCATTGAACATAACCTGGATGTTATAAAATCTGCTGACTGGATTATTGACCTGGGTCCTGGTGGTGGAGAAAAAGGTGGCGAGCTAGTCATTGCAGGCCCGCCCAAAGAAGTAATAAAAAATAAAACAAGTTGGACAGCAAAATATTTAAAAGACGTAATGTAAAACAAAATAAAAAAACACCCCTTTTTGTACAGGGTGTTTTTTATTGAACATTATTTACGCTTCTTTGTAGCTTTACGCTTAGCTGGTTTTTTTGTAGCAGGTTTACGCTTAGCAACTTTCTTTTTTGCAGCAGGTTTACGCTTAGCAACTTTCTTTTTTGCAGCAGGTTTTTTTGTAGCAGGTTTTTTTGTAGCTCGTTTTTTTGCAGGCATATTAGCACCCCCTCTCTTTTGAAAATAAAATTTGTGTATCGTGCTTTGATATTACCATGGTACATACCAAATGGTCACACAAATTTGTAAGAAGAAAAAATTTTACACGACAAGCATCAATGTAAAAAAATTCTAATAAAATTAACGACCTTTGTGTACAGTATATGTTGTTTTTGATTTTTTTTGAATAGTTTTTTTAAAAAACTGTGCATAACTTTTTTAAGAAATAAAAATAAAAAAAGTTTTTATAAATACTTTTATTCAAATATTCTAAAAATAAAAAATACACAAAACATTTTTGTATATTTATAAAAAAATTAATTAAATGACTGGTAATCAATGACTAACTGCTAAGAACTAAATAAAATAAAAAACTTTTATTCAATCGGTAATCACTGATTACTTATTATTTAGATATCAGGATCAATTTGCTTACCAAAACCGATTGATAAAAACATTAAAAGACTTCCAAGACAAATCCCTAAAATATTAAAGACATAAAGAAAAAAACTTTGTTTTGCCAACAACAAATCTCCAATGGCAAGCCCAATACCTGATACAGCGATCGGTGGAATAATAGCCACAGCAATAGCAATCCCAATTACTGATTCAATAATCCTTGGTTTGGCGTATGCAAACGCACCAGCCATGCCAGCAAGCAAAGCCACAAAAAAATACAATAGGTTGGGTTCAGCTCTTGATAAAATTTCTGTGTTAAGAACAATCTTTTTTCCTTCTATCATAATTACCAAAAGACTAACAGAATAAGAAACAAAAAGAGAAACCAATGTTCCCAACACTATAGCTATAAAAGATTTCGACAGGCGCTTGAAGTGCAAAATTAGAAGACTAAGAGAAAAAGCAAAAAGGGGTGTGACCAGAGGTGCTACTACCATAGCGCCAATCACAACAGTAACATTATTTAGTACTAGCCCAAAAACAGCCATGGCAGACGAAATGGCAATCAGAAAATAAAAATCCCCTTTCCTGATAGTAACAACTTCTAATCTTTTTTCTGTAGCCGTCCTAATGCGAATAATGTGCGGAGAAAAAACAGACATATACAATCAAAAATTACTATAAATACAACACTCTTGCTCTTAGGATATATTGTTCTACACGACATGTATTTTTGACAAACCACTCTTGACCAAAATGTCTGACATGCCAACAATACACTTGTGGTGCCCTCATCCAGTCCAAAAATTTCTTGAAAAAAGACATAATATATTTTTTACCAGCCTTAGTTCTCATTGCCAATTCTGAAGTAGAAAAATTCCACCAAGCCAAAAAACGATAACCCACTAAGTACAGCCTAGATTTCATTACCAAATCAAGAACTTGCTCCATTCTGTTGGTAGACAAAATATCTATTGTATCAGCGTCATGCAATATGTTGAGAAGCATTCTGGTTTTTTTACTAAGCAAAATCTTACTAAAAAATTTACCAGTGACAAAACTGTTGCAAAAAATTATTCTACTAGCCAACCCTGGCACACCACCAAACAAACCACGGCGAATAGTCTGCCAGCAAAGCATTATCGCAGATATTGTGTCATCAACAAAAACCATCCACAATATTGATGGTCTTTTGGTTACAGTCCTCCCCACATCGTGCCACCAAGCCGCTAATTCCAGGGCTTGTATATGCATAGTTTTCAATTCGTAACTCTGTCCAAGGTCTTTTGAAATTTTTACAACACGTTCTACATGGCCAAGATCATGAATTGGATCATTACAAATCGCCATCTTCTCCCTGGCCACATCAATGAGCCTGCTAAATTTATAGGACATAACAAATAATACAAATATTAAATTATACCTGAATAATAACACAAGAATCAAGTATATTCAAATTACTTTACTCTCTTGATTTTTTATCTTGTTTTTGTTATCCTGACCATGTTGAGAACAAATTACAACAAAAAAACTGAGCGCCCATAGCTCAGGGGTTAGAGCACAACGCTTATAACGTTGGGGTCGATGGTTCAAATCCATCTGGGCGCACTATAAAAATATGAAGACAAACTTAAAAAAAATAACCATAAAAGAAAAAGACGCCAACCAGCGCCTTGATATTTTTTTGGCAGAAAAAACCAAAATTAGTCGTTCCCAAATCCAAAAAATGATCAAAAACCGCCAAATAAAAATAAATGATCTAGATGTTAAAAAGAACGGACAGCTATTAAATGAAAAGGATGTTATAAAGATTGCAGAAGCAGAGAAACAAAAAATAATAATCAAAAAAGAAAAATCCAACAAATTAGCAAAAGTAAAAATTATAGCTGAAACAGATGATTATTTGGTCGTAGAAAAACCGTCTGGTTTATTGACTCATCCGACAGAAGCTGAAGAAAAAGATACTCTTTCCACGTTTTTACAAAAAAAATATCCAGCCATGAAAAAATTGCCACCACACAAAAATAGACCTGGTATTGTTCACCGTTTAGACAAAGACGCTAGTGGCTTGTTAGTTGTGGCAAAAACAACAAAAATGTACAATCACCTCAAAAAACAATTTAAAGAAAGAACAGTAAAAAAAGAATACAGTGTCTTAGTGCATGGAATAATGGAAAAGAACAATGGAGAAATAGATTTTCCAATTGACAGAGGAAGCGACGGAAAGATGGTCGCAAGACCAATCATGAAAGAGACCACCCTAAAAAATATCAAAGACACCCAAAATGGCAAGGATGCTTTCACCGAATTTGAAGTGGAAAAAAAATACGCCCGCTATTCTCTCCTCAATGTAAAAATTAGCACAGGCCGAACCAACCAAATACGTGTCCACATGTTGGCTTTCAATCACCCTGTAGTTGGCGACATGCTTTATTACAACAAAAAATTAAATAGAAAAAAAGACCAAGACCTAGGAAGAATATTTTTACACGCCAAAAAACTTAGTTTTACAGACTTGAACGGAAAACAACAAAATTTTAAAATTGACTTGCCAGCTGAATTACAAAATTTTCTTGACAAATTGTCCTAAAAAAGAAAATCTATGAATAAACAAAGACAATCAAAAAATGGCCTTCTCGTCCTTATATCTTCCCCTTCTGGCGGTGGCAAAAATACAGTAATAAAATCTCTACTCAAATATTTTGTCCACGCTACACAGCTTGTCACTACAACCACTAGAAAAAAAAGAGTTGGTGAACAAGATGGTACAGACTACCATTTTATAAATAGAGAAGAATTTGAAACAAAACTAAAAAATGGAGACTTTGTGGAGTACAATGAATATTCTGGTAGCCTTTATGGTACTCAGTGGGAGGACCTTACTAACGCTGTGTCAAATCATGAGATTGTCCTTTCCCAAGCAGATGTCCATGGAAAAAAAAACTTAGACAAACAAGGTGTCCCGCACCTGTCAATCTTTCTACTCCCAGAAAATCTAGACGTATTGAAACACCGTATTACTCAACGTGGAGGAGTGTCTAACGAAGATATGCAAAAGCGCCTCGAAGCCGCTGAACACGAAATCGAGACTTCCAAAATTTATGACTACCAAATCACCAATGAACAAGACAACATGGAACAAACTATAAACATGATCAAAGGCATTATCAAAAAAAATCTCTAAATCCAATACAAAAAAAACCGCCCCGATTGCCATCTTGGTGGTTTTTTTATGCAAGCATTTTTGTCTACCAAAACCTTGCAAAGGTACTTCAAATCAGCTATAATAGAGCAATCATATTTTATTAAATACAGTATGCATATTTCATGGCTTGGCAACACAACTATCAAACTACAGGCAAAACCACTCGACCAGGATGTAACAATAATCATAGATCCTTACAAGCCCAAAAGCGGCAATTTTCCGAGGAGCCTCACACCAGAAGTCGTTCTCTATACTCGTGGGGTAAAGGAGTCTATCACTATATCAGGCAACCCCTTCATTCTGGACACTGCTGGAGAATGTGAAACACACGGAGTTTTGGTCACTGCCATACCAGGGCATGACGATGGCCAATACTTTTTGCGTGTTGATGTTGAACAAATGAGCCTTGTCCATCTCGGAAATGCCAAACAACCTCTGACTGATGAACAACTAGAATCTTTAGGAAACATTGATATTTTATGCATACCGGTAGGTAGTGATGACTGTTACGACCCAGAAGAAGCTGTCAAAGTAGTAAATAGTATCGAACCACGAGTAGTTATTCCGATCATGCATAAAAGTGAAAACAACCCACAAGCCAAAGAGGTGGAATTATTTCTAAAAGAAATGGGCGTCCAAAATGGAGAAATAGAAAAGAAAGTAATCTTAAAGAAAAACAATCTACCAGAAGAGGAAACCAGAGTTATAGTCCTCCAAAAAGAATAAATAAACACTTTAAGGAATTAGATATTAAAAATTCCCAAAATATGTCTGTCAAACCAAAAAAAAGAAACCATAAAAAAGAAAAAGATCCAAATCAAAAAAATGATTCGGCAGTTCATGACAAATCTAAAAAACATGTAACAAAAGAAAAGAAAACTACAAAAAAAAAGAAAACCAACTTAGGTGGACAAACAAAAAAACAAATAAAGCAGGCTGCTGAAGATATCCCTGGGCTGATTGCCAAAGAAATGATTGAAACACAACAAAAAACCCCACACACAAACAAAAAATATACAACCAAAGACTTGCTACAAGATTCAAAAAATAACAATAAAAACAAAAATCACTTGATGTGGTTGAGTGTCATTGCTATTAGCACATTCATATTTATCATGTGGGGCTGGAACTTAAGTGGACTCATTATTGATACTAAAAACAGGCCTGTAACCGAAGGTACTCCCATAAACTCTATCAAAGAAAATTTTCAAGAATCAATGGAAATAGCTAAACAAATTGAAAATGGAGGCAATGGAAGCAATGGTCTCCAAAAAACACTTGATAACATCAAACAAGAAGACGTCGTCGACAAGGCTAAAACAAAAGAAGATTTGAAAAAACTGCTGAGTAGCATAATCAATACAAGCACAGAGAAAATAACATCCGCTACTACCACTGCCCCAGAAGTAGAGACAATGGCACCGCAGTTATAAAATTTAGGTTGACCGTGTCTGCCTGTCCTCAATCATACATAAGAAATCTTTGCCCTTAGGTTCCGATCAAAAAAGTAGAAAATTGTGATTTTAGATTTATGATTAAACAATAATATGCCAAAAAAAGTAAAAAAAACTATCAAAACAAAAAACAAACTAGAGATTTTAACACCATCGGCACACGTCTCTGTTGAGCCAATACAACTCGTAGACGAGATGAAAACGTCTTATCTGGATTATGCCATGAGTGTCATTGTGGCTCGTGCCTTACCAGATGTCCGAGATGGCCTCAAACCTGTTCACCGTAGGATTCTTTTTGCAATGTGGAACTTGGGACTTAAACACACTTCCAAATTCCTAAAATCAGCTCGTGTTGTCGGAGATGTCATGGGTAAATACCACCCGCACGGTGATTCAGCTATTTACGACTCTATGGTTCGTATGGCACAGGAATTTTCTATGCGTACCCAGCTCGTCCATGGGCAAGGAAACTTTGGATCAATGGATGGAGATAGAGCCGCAGCCATGCGGTATACTGAAGCCAAGCTAAGAGCTGTGGCCGAAGAAATGCTTTTTGATATTGAAAAAAACACCGTCAATTTCCTCCCAAACTATGACGGCTCCCAAAAAGAACCGCAAGTTCTGCCAAGCAGATTACCAAACTTACTCTTGAATGGTAGTATGGGTATTGCTGTTGGGATGGCAACCAACATTCCCCCACACAATCTTGGTGAATTATGTGACGGTATTATCCAATTGATTGACGACCCTAAAACTCCTATAGAAGAACTGATCAAATTCATCAAAGGGCCAGACTTCCCTACTGGCGGAATTATTTATAACAAAAAAGACATTGCCGCTGCTTATGCCACTGGACGTGGTGGAATAGTGATTAGAGCAAAAACAGAGATCAAAGAAACTGAACATGGCAAATTTCAAATTATTGTTCACGAAATTCCCTATCAGGTAAACAAGGCCAACTTGATTGAAAAAATTGCCAGACTAGTCCAAGAAAAAAAACTAGAAGGAATCAGAGATCTTCGTGACGAAACCAACAAAGAAGGTGTCAGGATAGTCGTTGAATTAAAGAAAGATTCTTATCCAAAAAAAGTTCTCAACAAACTGTTCAAAATGACCGAACTACAGACCACATTCCATTTGAATGTCATTGCCCTTATTGACGGTATCCAACCAAGACTCTTAAACCTCAAGACTGTTTTAGAAGAGTATGTGAAGCATCGTCAAGAAGTAGTAAAACGACGCACTGAATTTGATCTAGAAAAAGCTAAAGAACGAGCCCATATTTTGGAAGGTCTAAAGATGGCTCTCGACAAAATAGATGCAGTAATAACTACAATTAGAAAATCAAAGGACAAACAAGATGCCAAATTAAACTTAATGCAAAAGTTCAAGTTTACAGAAAGACAGACCGTGGCGATTTTAGAAATGAAGTTACAACAGCTGGCTAATTTGGAGAGAAAAAAAATAGAAGATGAGCTAAAAGAAAAATTGGCTTTGATCAAAGTGCTTGAGACACTACTCAATAGTCCAAAAAAGATTCTTGGTGTGATCAAAAAAGAAATTCAAGATATCAAAGAACAATATGCTGACGAAAGACGTACTCAAATCATCCCTCACGGCGTCAAAGAATTTAGCATGGAAGATCTAGTACCAAATGATCCAACCATCATTATGTCCACACAAGATGGTTATATCAAACGCCTCCCCGTAGATACCTTCAAAACCCAGAGCCGTGGCGGTAAGGGCGTAAGAGGGCTCACAACAAAAGAAGAAGATGTAATCGAACACCTTATTTCCACAAACACTCATGACAACATGCTCTTCTTCACTACCCGTGGCCGAGTATTCCAACTACGAGCATACGACATCCCTGAGGGATCTCGAACTTCCAAAGGGCAAGCTCTGGTAAACTTCTTACAGCTATCCCCAAATGAAAAAGTGTCAGCCATTTTATCAATGGCAGATATCAGCAAGTACAGTCATCTAGTAATGGTAACTAAAAAAGGCATTATCAAAAAGACAAAGCTTGAAGACTTCCAAAATGTCCGCCGTTCAGGATTGATAGCTCTAAAAATAAGAGAAGATGATAATCTAGAATGGGTCAGGCCATCAACTGGCAAAGACGATATCGTTCTAGTCACCAAACAAGGGCAAGCTATCAGATTCAAAGAAGCTGGTGTCCGAGCTATGGGTCGCACCGCCTCTGGTGTAAGAGGCATGAAAATAAAATCTAATGACGAAATAGTCGGTATGGATGTTGTCTCCCCTACTCTCATTGAAAACAAAGTACTTGAGCTACTAGTAGTTTCCGAAAATGGACTTGGTAAAAGAACCAAACTTTCTGAATACAAAGTACAAGGTCGTGGCGGTAGTGGAATAAAGACGATGTCGATCACTATCAAAACTGGGGCTATTCTTGGGGCTCGCATTATCAACAGTACAGAAGAACAAGATTTGTTGATCATTTCCACTGGTGGTCAAGTAGTCCGCATTCCCATGAAAGGAATCTCTACTCTTGGCAGAGCTACTCAAGGTGTCCGCATTATGAGATTCAAAGAAGAAAAGGATACTGTGGCAGGGATTGCACTCTTGTAGCCACGAATATATTACAAATTAAAAACACTCTGCATTTTGCAGAGTATTTTTTTTGAAATAAATATTTTTATCAAACCCCACGCAATGCCTCTCGAAGTAAATCTTCTGTACTCTTACCAACGCTATCCAGACTTCTCACAATATCTCTCGCCACTTCCCTATTGTATCCCATGGACACCAAGCCATCCACCACTTCAACAAGTACATCACCAACCAAGTCTTCACCATCTTTCGACTTTCGACTTTCGACTTTCGACTTCAACTCCACACACAATCTCTCAGCTATCTTCTTACCCATTCCTTGCACAGCAGTCAAATATTTTACATCACTCCTCCCAATCGCATTTTGAATTTCATCAATCGAACCAACTGACAAAATATTCATCGCACTCCTTGGCCCCACACCTTTGACAGAAAGAAGTAACTCAAAAAATTGTTTTTCTTCAACAATTTCAAATCCATACAAATCCATAGAATTTTCGGAAATTTTTAAATACGTATATAAAGAAATATTATCTTTCACATTCCACTTTCCACTTTCCACATTCACCTTATACCCAACGCCACCAGTCGTCAAAATTACAAGACTGTTTTTATTTTTTTGAATAATTTTTCCAGAAAGATAAGATATCATAAACAAAATAATTATCAAATCAAAAGCGCCAGCTCTGTAGCTTGCCCTGATCCATTTTCCATAGTCAATAAGCACCGAGGATGCACGCAGACAGACAAATTAAGCCCTTTGTATTCTTCTATTCCACCATCCCCTCTATCATAGCCACAATCTCTTCTCTACTATGCCTAGACAGAGCAAAAACAACTGTGCCATCTTTTGCAACCAATCTACAAATAATCTTTCCAGCCTTGACAGCTTTTACACGAAGTATTGGTCTTGCTTTATCTCCAACCATAAAAAATATTATTAGATATCTATCTAACTTAAATACTCCACCAAACTCTCCACCCCAAACCCATTAGCCCCACCACGAATATACGGCTTACCTTTTCCCACATAAAATGAGCAAGACAAATCAATGTGTGCCCATGGGTACTCACTATTACCGTCTTTATCCAGAGTAAAAAATTGAAGAAATGCCGCCGCCGTCGAAGCCCCACCATAACGTCTTTCCCCCACTCCACCAGCATTACGAATGTCGGCAATTTCACACTTCATCGCCTCGCTATATTCCTCGCCCATTGGCAAACGCCAAAGTTGTTCACCAACTGTTTCAGAACTGGAAAGAAGTTTTTCTACAATTTTATCTTCGGGAGAAAATAATCCTGATCGTTCATTACCAAGCGCTACAAAACACGACCCAGTCAAAGTGGCAAAGTCAACAACTTCTTTTGGTTTGAATCTCTTAGCATAACTGAGAGCATCACAGAGAATCAATCTGCCCTCAGCATCGGTGTTGTCGACAAGAACACTTTTCCCCTCCATATTAATCAATATATCATCTGGACGATAGGCTTTACCGCCCGGCATGTTTTCACAAGCTGGAATGAGGGCAATCACATTCTTCTTTAAACCAAGCTTAGATACAGCATCCAAAATACCTAAAACTGTTGCCCCGCCAAGCATATCAAATTTCATATTACACATGTAAGGGTCTGGTTTGAGACTCAGCCCTCCAGAATCAAACGTAACTCCTTTACCCACCAAAACAGTCGGCTTTTGGGATTTTGTTGTCCCATAATATTCTACTATAATAAATTTTGGTTCTTCACTTGAACCCTGAGCAACACCCAAAAAACAACCCATACCGAGCCTTTTTATCTCTGGGTAAGCAAGGACTTTTATTTTCAACTTTGAATTTTTTTTCACTATTCTTTGTGCCTCCCCTGCCAAAAAAGTCGGTGTCATGGTGCTTGGGGTAGTGTTACCAAGATGACGAGTAAAGTTGACTGCCCCACCAATAATCACTCCTTCTTCTACTCCTTTATTCCAAACTCGCCAATTTTTTTTATCTAAAATAAATTCTACTGATTTTAATGATTTTACTATCGCATCTTCATGGCTCTTGTGCTCGTCAAAGGAATAGTTTGCGGTCTCTATTGCCACCACAGTTGATTTAGCCAATACTTTGGTGTCAACAAATTCACCAACATCGCCAGGGATCACCAGCCCAATTTTTTCTGCCTTTTTGCCTTGACAAGAAATTACTGCTGTCCCAATAATCTGCTTCCAACTTCTCAACTTAAAATCTTTCCTCTTGCCCAATCCCAACAATAAAACTCTGGAAATTACTTTATTCCCAGTATAAAGAAAAATCGCTTGCCCTTTTTTCCCTTCAAAGTCTTTTGTTTTGACAGCGTTGGCAACTAAATCACCAAATTGATCAGGCGGAGTCAATTTATCTTCAAACAAAGGAATGATTAGACAGTCCTGAGATTGTGATTTATCATTTTTTGTGGAGTAACGAGGCATAAACAAATAATTACTATGATTACCCATTCATAATAATGAAAAAAAACAGTATCGTCAAATATTGACTTTGGCCTATTGAGTTCAGATAGCTAGTTATTTTGTTTGTACCGCTGGATGGCTAAAGAAATTATTTCCTCTAGCAAATCCCCAAAGTCCATGCCTACCAAAGTCGCAACTTGGGGCAGATGAACATGGGGCAAATCAAATGAAGGGTTGGGATCTAGCTCCAGAACGTAGGGGTTGTCATTTTCATCCACCCGAATCTCGACCCTGCCATAATCTCGACAATCTAAGATGGAGTATGTATCAAGCGCAATCTCAGTAATCAAAGATTCCAATTTTTTCCCAATATTTTTTGGCGGAGATTGAGTTTTTATATTTTTGTATACTGTATCTATTCCTTTTTTGGCTAAGTACGTATAGATATGCCAATAGTCTTTAGGAAGTGCTTTGAACACTGATCGTGACAAAGGCAATACACGTAAATCATCGTCATCACAACCCAAAATAGACACTTCATATTCATCACCTTCTATATATTCTTCCACAATAACTGGTTTACCATAATCAACAATGATGCGTCGTAATTGTGTTTCCATTTGTTCCCGATTGGTCACTACAGAATCATTGGTGATGCCAGTAGAATCGTCACTTGTACCTGATTTGACAATCAGCGGAAAGCGCAAATCATCTCGTATTTCATCATCAATTTCATAAGCATAATCCCACTTTGGAGTCGGGATATTATGGTATGTGAGCAATTTCTTTGCTTTTATTTTGTCACGACACAAAGATAACACAAAGCTATCAGACCCAGTATAAGGAATTTGCATTGATTCCAGTATGGCTGCCACTGCAGGCTCCAGATCAGGAGAATTGCCAATCTTCTTGCACATATTGAACACAAGATCCACGTCACTACGTCGCAAATCATTGAAAGCTTTAGTCAAATTATTGAAATCAAAAAACGTCACCCTATATCCTCTGTCCCGCAATGTCTTTACTACCACCTTTCCAATTGAGTCATTTCCGCTAGAATCGTCACTCATATTGCCGGCAATGCCAATGTGTAGACCTTTTTGGTCTCCACGAAGCATGCGTTTTACTTTTTCTAATTTGGCAACCCGAAGCAACAAATTTTTATTGAGCACAGCAGCGGAGAACCTATCTTTACGCAATGTCTTGCCAACAGATGAATCATGATCAAACTTAACAACTTTAAAATTTATTTTTTTCAACGCATTTCTCAAGTTATCTTGAGCATCAAGAAAATTGTCACCAGAGACTGTCAACCAACCAATATGTTCCTGACCTTCCGGAGGAAGCAAAACAGGATCCCCCACTTCTTTATACAAATTAATCTCTTGAAAATATTTTTCCTTTTTCAAACTTTCATCGACCGATAGCTCCACAAGAAGGCCAGAAGATTCAGGATGCAAATCCCAGCCAATGATGTATTGGATTGGCTCGACATCTCTAATTTTGAAAAACTGACCTATCGCGATTTTCACAGCATACTCAATCAGATCTATCCCCCAAGCACTTTTGATATAGGAATACGTATAGTCACCGCCAACACGCAAGTTTACTTCCAAAGGACAAGGGCCATTCTTGGTTGCTTTGGCTTCATAATGGATACACCCATTTTGAATCCCTAATTTTTCCAAAGTCTCCTCAGCGATATCCATCAAAGCTTGAGTGTTTTCAGGAGGTAATGTAGATGGAGTAGATTGTCCACTGTCGACAAAAAACAAACCCTTATCTTTATTAAAATTATCAGATACTATACAAAACTTTATTTTGCCATTTTGGATCAAAATATCTATATCTACTTCATCACCATCAATATATTCTTCAACAAATATATCCAAACCATCTGACAGCGATGATTCTAGTTCCACACTGACATTATGTTTTAAAAACTTGTAAGTGTTTAACAAGTCTTCTCTATTGGCAACTTTGACCACATAAGCACTACTAGCCCCGTAGGCTGGTTTTACCACCAATGGAAACTGCAAATTTTTGCAGACAAAATCTATGTCTGTTTCTTCTTTCAAGAAGTGATGTCGTGGAGTCCTAATACCATTTTTGGCACAAAACTCTCTAAATAAATATTTATTTCTTGTCTGGCGAGCAATATTGTATGAAATTCCGATAAAGTTAAATTTGTCGACGATCTTGGAGGTCAAGAGTACATCGTCTTCCCAAAATGTCACCACACCATCAATATGGATGTCGGGATTTGATTTTATGAAAGCTCCAACTGCCTTTAATGACTCGGCATGGTTGAATGTATCAGCAATAATCCAATGATCAACATGTGGAACTGCCCAATTTTTTTCTTTGTGTAAGACAACGACGATCATTCCTAATTTCTTGAGACGCTGAACGATGAAACGTTTTTTGTGTAATCCAGTATTTACCAAAAGAATTGTTTTTCCTTTTAGATTACCAGCAGATTCTATATTCATATAATAAAACAAAACCAAAACAGACTCTAATTGCTTGGGTTATTAAATTTTTGAAATTAATTGGCGAGGAAACTTTTCCTCTGTACAGACCTGAAAGAGGTCCATAAATATACAATGTAGGCCAGTAGCCTGATTCCACTGGTATGTGACCGAGTGGAATGAAATAAACAATTTCAACAAAATTATAAACTTAAATCTACCAGACGTCAATAGAAAATACCTCGCCCAGAAGATTTTTTCCACCAATAAATAAAATATTAAATTATTCACCCATCTTACGTCGCACTGCTGCAAGTAATTCAACCTTCAGATCAGGCGGTAATGCTTCCATATCTGGTCCTAAAAGGTAGGTTTCAAGAGCAAACAAAGCATGCGTAGTTTCGGGAGTTGATCCAACTTCTCTAGCCCGCCTACCATCAGGAATTCCCAAACCATCTGCTGTAGGTGGAAGACCCATATCAAACGGTTCGGTTTTCGGAGGTTCCTGGTCTTCTCTAGTCACTCCTAGTGGTGCTGGTTCTCTTTTATCTATCATATGATTTATATTTTAAAAATATTAAAACTTATTTTTTTACCATCAATTTCCTTTTCTTCTCCCTCTCCATCTTTCAAATCATCTGCCAATACTTTCCTCTTCAGATCGTCTGCGTAATCTATAAAAACAGCATTGAGCAATTCATCATTTGTATGATACTGCAAGACAATTCTGTCGTCAATAGTTAGCCCTTGCTCCTTCCTCATCCCATTTACCATCCGCACGATCTCACGAACAAGGCCCTCTTTTTTTAGTTCGTCGGTAATATTAGTGTTAAGTGCAACTTTCAAATCTCCATCTTCTTTCAAAACAAAACTATCTCCTACTTCTTTATCTTCAACATCTACATTCTTAATATTTAATTCTTCACTGACAATATTCAACAAATCCTTTGAAAATTGAAAATTAAAAATTAAAAATTCACCAAGTGGTTGTCGTACTGGGATCCCAGCTTCTTTTCGCAGTGAATGTCCCATCTCTGTGACTTTCCTCACCTTTTCCATGTCTTTCAAAATATTAGTCTCGATCTTAATCTCAATTGTTGGCCAATCTTCTAAATGTACTGATTCTTTCCTATCTGTAGTTTGTAGTCCGTCAACAGTAATCTGATATATTCTTTCCGAGATAAACGGTGTAAAAGGCGCCATCACTTTACTAAGAGTTAATAAAACGTAATGCAAAGTTGCCAATGCATTTTGTTTGTCCTCTTCATCACCACCTTTAAACCTGACACGCGATAAACGCACATACCACTGCGACAAATCCAAAATAAAATCCATGATCGGCCTAGTCGCTTCATTAATTACATAAGCCTCAAGCCCCTCAGTTACATCTCGGATCAAGACCTGAAGTCGAGCCACAATCCATTTATCGAGAACATGATCACTTTCTACTTTTTCCTTATTCCTTGTTCCTTGTTCCTCAAACATCTGAAAAAACTCCACCACATTCCACAGTGTATTCGTCACCTTATTGTACACCTCTCGCAAACCCTGTTCTGAAAAATTCAAACTCTCCCCCATCATGACCGGAGAAGATAGGAAATAGTATCGTAGAGCGTCGGCACCGTATTTATCAACCATCTCTATCGGGTCTGGATAATTCTTGAGACGCTTACTCATCTTTTTGCCATCTTCTGCCAAGACCATACCATTCACACTGACATTTTCAAAAGCTGGCTTACTCTGATCTACTGGAATGGAAGGATTGTCTCCATCAGTAAGGGCAGTAGCCAAGACATGAAGTGTATAAAACCACCCTCTCGTCTGATCTTGACTCTCTGCAATGAAGTCGGCTGGAAATCCCGCTTCAAATTCTTCCTTATTTTCAAAAGGATAATGCATTTGACCATAAGGCACAGACCCAGAATCAAACCAAGTGTCTAAGACATCACCAATACGAGTATATAGTTTACCATCTTTCTCAATCTTGAGTTGGTCAATCTTGTGCTTGTGAATGTCTACTACTTTCTCCCCAGTTAATTCTTCCAATTCTCTTACTGACCCAACACAAAGGACGTCTCCATCTTCGCTCTTCCAAATCGGCAAAGGCGTGCCCCAAAAACGATTACGCGAAATAGACCAATCTCTTACACTTTCGAGCCACTTCCCAAATCTTCCATCCTTAATATGTTCTGGCACCCAATGAATTTTTTGATTATTATCAATTAACTGTTGCTGCAATTTTGTCACCTCCACAAACCAACTATTGGTGGCGTAATTTAACAATGGTGTATCACAACGCCAACAATACGGATAACTATGCTCATATTTTTTCTTAAAAAATAATTTTCCCTCTTTGACCAACCACTTGATAATCTCAACGTCTGTCGCCGTCTGGTCGCCGTCTGGTTTGACATTCATGCCCACAAAATCTGTTACATCATTTGTAAATGTACCGTCCATATTGACATGTTGGATAAAAGGAACATTTTCTTTTCGAAATACTTCATAATCATCTGTTCCAAATGCTGGCGCTAAATGAACCAAACCTGTACCCTCATCTGTAGTTACAAAGTCTCCGGCCACGATACGAAATCCTTTTTCAGCGCCTTCTACATTGACAAAATATGGAAACAATGGTTCATAATGAAGGCCAACAAGTTCCTTTCCTCTTATCTGACTAATAACTTCGAATTCTTTACCACCAAACAAGTCTGGTGACATTAGCAAATTCTTGGCCACTATATAATGGACGTTTTCAAACCGCACGACTGAGTATTCAATATCCTGCCCCACTGCAATCAAAATATTTCCTGGCAAAGTCCATGGCGTGGTTGTCCAAACTAATAAATAGACCTCTCCCTTTACTCCTGGTAGTTTGTCTGTGATAAAAAATTTGGTCACCGCAGAAAGATCTTTGACATCTCTATATCCCTGAGAAACTTCAAAATTCGAAAGTGGCGTTACACAGTGCGGACAGATATGCATTGGTTTTTTCCCTTCATAAATCAGTCCCTTTTTATATAATTCAGAAAAAACCCACCAGACACTCTCCATAAATGACAAATCCATGGTCTTGTATGGTTTGTCCATATCCACCCAACGACCCAATCGAGGGATTATTTTTTTCCATTCACTCTCATACATCAACACCTTATCTCGACAAGCCTCATTAAATTTATCTACACCATACTCTTCAATTTCTTTTTTCCCAGGCAATCCCAATTCTTTTTCAACCAGGTTCTCAATTGGCAGACCATGGCAATCCCAACCCCAACGACGTTCCACACGACGTCCTTTCATGGTGAAATAGCGAGGAACGACATCCTTCTTTGTCCCAGCCATGATATGTCCATAGTGAGGCAATCCTGTAGCAAAAGGAGGGCCATCATAAAAAACATACGGATTATCTTCCGGACGAGATTCCACAGATTTTTTGAATATCTCGTTTTTATCCCAAAATGAGAGCATTTCTTTTTCGTGTTCACTGGCTTTGTATGGCATATTTATAAGTTGAAAATATCGAGTTTATAAAGTTAAAAGTCTCTCAGCTATAAACTAATTTTATCAGTCCAACTGGCTTGTGTATTAGCCCCCTCGCCTTCAATTGTCACAAATCCAAGACTTGCCATTTTTTTCATCATAGCTACGGCATCTTCAACATTCTGCTCTGTCAGCTCTTCCAATCCTTCACCCATCAAAGCAAAAGCTAAATCTTCTGCCAAAAAATTTTCGCCTTCAGACAATTTGTGTATAGACTGCACATATCCAAGCATTGATTCGTCAACCTTATCAGAGTCTGCCTCTTCCACCTCTACTCCGACAGGGAGAACATCTGGAGCTTGAACTTGTCCGGGGTCTACAGCCGTTGGTAATTCTGTCACAGGAGCAATTCCAAATTTCATCAAATCAGCGTTCAAATCATCTAACCAAACAACTGGGATTTCTCTCCCAACTGCAGAACCAAATTTAAAAAAAACACCTCTTAATGCAGCAATCTTTTGTCTTGAATTTGAAGAATCAACCAAACCAAGTTCTGTAATAAGTTCAGAAACATAAAGCACACTATTTTTATGTTTATCTTTAATAGCTGGCAACATTGCCACAAGACCTACGTCAAATTTAGGTTTTGTTTCTGTTGTTGACACCCGTGACCCCACACTTCTTTGTGGGCCTTGTGTGCCTCTACCACTTCTTCTACTTCGCACTATTCGTCTGCTTGAACCTTCATCTAACTCAACCACAGAATCATCAGGGCTCTCTGCCAAAATCTGATCGGGCACACGTAAAAATTTAATTCTCCTGTTGTTTTCATTGCCCGCTATCTCAATTACCCCAACAGTTTCAAGAGCATTCAATATTTTTTCTCTATCGGAGTCGCTAACTACCTTAAGTGCATTAACACTGTCAACTCTTACTCTTTTACCAAAAATTTCTCTATGCAAAGTAAGCACAGTGGCAATATGTTCTTCCGATAATCCCCCCATTAATCTACTCCTCCTTTGTTCCTCAGGCTCAAATGACACTGGTTCCCCCTTGCTTCTATATTTATTAACCATATATTTTATATTTATATTAAGATCATAATAACACAAATATTTATTTTGCAAAAGACAATCACAATACCACCACTTGAGCACTCCTCTCTATCGTGCTAAAATACCTCCAATAATCAACACTCTACTAATCTAACTAAATAGATATGTACCAAGGACCACTCTATATTGCTTCAGACCACGCTGGATACCACCTAAAAAAACGTCTTGTCAGATATATTGAAAATGAACTAGAGAGAGATATCGAAGATATGGGACCGATAACCCATAATCCCGAAGACGACTTCCCAGACTACGTCATCCCAGCAGCCAAAAAAGCAGTAGTAAAAGCTGGGCGAGCCATTATGATCTGTGGCAGTGGTATTGGAGCCTGTATTACAGCCAATAAAGTAAACGGGATGTACGCCGCTCTTGGATACAATATTGACGTTGCTGAATCATCCATCAAGCACAACAATGCCAACGGGCTATGTCTAGCTGGACGCTCACTGTCAGAAGACCATGCCATGGCGATAGTCAAAAGATGGCTAGAAACTGATAAAGATGAATTTCTTGGTGGAAAATATGAACGAAGAAATGAAAAAATTAAAGAGTTAGAAAAATAAAAATATGCAAATCATCCCCTCTATCCTCGTCCCGGACGAACAGACATTTCTTGACTGGTCTTCATCTGTAGAAGACTGTTTGAATATGATTCAGCTGGATATTGCGGATGGAAAATTTGTCAATAATGTTACATGGGCTGACCCAGAAATTATTCATGATAAATTACAAATTGATTGTGAACTTCATCTGATGGTGGAGGATCCCTTAGCAGAGGCCAGACTCTGGGAAGAAATACCTCAAATAAAAAGAGTCTTAGTGCATTACGAATCTGACCCAAAAAATATTGCCGATATTCTGGCTCAGATCCATTCATATGGTTGGGAAGTTGGCCTTGTTCTCAACCCAGAAACACATCTTGAAGTAATAGATAAACTAACAGAAGAAATAGACAGTCTTATGCTCATGGGTGTCATACCTGGCAAACAAGGACAAAACTTCATACCAGAGACCATTGATAGATTGAAAGCCTGTCGTCAAAAATATCCAAGAATGTTTATTGAACTAGACGGAGCTGTCAGTGAAGATACTCTTCTCCAAATTATCTCCACAGGCATTGACGCCATCTGCCCAGGTAGTGCCATCTTTGGCAACCACCGTACGCCAAAAGAAAATATAGAAAGGATGAGAAAGATTATCAACAAGTTGACCATTGATAAGATTCCAGATACAATTTCCAAATAATAAAATATACTCTATGAGCAAACAACCAGAACTCCTTGACCTCGTCATCATTGGTGCAGCTGCCGCTGGCAGTACAGCAGCAATTTATGCAGCTCGCAGAAATCTCAACTTTGTAGTAGTGAGCAAAGATATTGGTGGCGAAGTAGCTCTGTCTGGAGAGGTAGAAAACTGGCCAGGTATTATTCATACCACTGGCTTTGAATTGGCCCAAGACTTCCACAAACATGCCAAGTCATATGATGTCCAAATTGATGAAGGATTTGGGGTAGCCGAAATAAAACAGGAAAAAAATTATCATATTGTGTTAGCCGAAAACTCCATTGGAAAGAAAAAAGAATATCAAACAAAGTCTGTCATCATTGCCAGCGGTATTCATCCTCGCAAACTTAGTATCCAAGGAGAAAATGAATTAAAAGGAAAGGGAGTTACATACTGTACAGTCTGTGATGGACCACTTTTCAAAGGTAAAACCACTGCCACTATTGGCGCAGGGAATTCCGCAGTAGAGTCGACACTCATGATGGCGGGCATTGCCTCAAAAGTATACTTGGTCACAAAATATCCTGACACAAAAGAAACCAAAGGCGGATTACCAAAAGCAGAAGATATCTTGGTCAAAAAATTAAAATCTTTGGACAACGTTGAAATTATCTACAATGCTAATATCACTGAAATTGTCGGAGATAATTTTGTTTCTGGATTCAAATATGAAGACAATGACAGCAAAGAAATAAAAGAGTTGCCAATAGATGGTGTCATGGTTCATATTGGCATGATTCCGAATTCTAACTTTGTGGAATGTGCTGAAAAAAATAATGCCAAAGAAATAAAAATAGATTTCATCTGTCAGACTTCTTGCCCCGGTATATTTGCCGCTGGAGACGTAACCAACATTCCTTACAAACAAATATCTATTGCTACTGGACAAGGTGCCACAGCCGCTCTGTCTGTCATCAATTATCTCAACCGCTGGGAGCCTGAATCATAGACCAACAATGTGTGTAAAAAAAATAGCCAAAATTACCAGGCTACTTTTTGAACTGGAAAAAAGAAAGTACCTCTGTTATACTACAATCACTATGGAAATAATTATAAAGATAATTGGAGCCATCGGCCTAGTACTCATCACCTGGGGAATATTCATCAAAAAAGAGACCAGACAAGATTATATCTTTGTGCTAGGAGGACTATTCTTGCTAACCTACAGCATCCATTTGAAAGACCCTATATTTATCCCCCTTCAAATTGTCTTTGTGTTGGCTAGCTTATACGAAATACACAAAATTAAAAAAATAAAAAAATAAACTCTCTATCTTTTAATATCCACCATTAATCATATGTTTTTAGAATCATGTCTTCCTATATTCCCAAGCTGTACTGAAGAGTGGTATCTCATTCTCTCTGGAATTTTAGGTGCCATTCTGCTAATTTATTCACAATTTGTCGAGCCAGAACACCGTCGCGATATTATCCGTTTTTTAGGAGCAGGTGGTCTTTTTGTCTATTCTGACTACGTTTCCAATACCGTCTTCATGATTGCCAGTGCTGGGATTGGGCTAGCCGCCCTAATTGAGTTTATTGAAATTTTAATCGGCGTACACAAACACCTGCCAGAAGATCTCAAAACTAGTATCAAAAGACACAAGGGAATGAAAAAATAAACCTAATAACTATCTCCTAAAACCTAAAATTATGTTCGATCTTATTACAATTGGAGATTCGCTAGTAGACATTTTTTTTGTTTTAGACGAAAAAAATTCTGACTGTATAGTAGATCTAAAAAATAAAAAAATCTGTTTCGGCTATGCCGACAAAATGTCCATTGAACACAGTACTCATTCAGTTGGTGGTAACGCTGCCAACGTCGCTGTTGGCACCCAAAAACTAGGAATAACAACTGCTATCCTAACAGAAATAGGAGATGATATTAACGGACAAATTATCTTCGATGCTCTTCAAAAAGCCAAAGTAGACACAAACTTAATAAAAGTCCAGGAAAACCAAGAGACTAGATACTCTGTTGTACTCAATTACCAAAGTGAACGCACAATACTCTCTTACCACGCCAAAAGATCATACACCTTACCAAATTTACCAGACACAGACTGGATCTACTACACCTCTCTTGGAAAATCTTTTGAAAAATTACAAAATAAACTAGTTGATCATCTCAAAAAAAATCAGAAAATAAAACTAGCTATGAACCCAGGCTCATATCAGTTCAAAAATGGCCTTAAAAAAATTAAAGAAATTTTGCCGTTAGTTGATTTGTTGTTTTTAAACAAAGAAGAAGCCGAAAAAATGGTAGGAAAAAGAAAAGATATTATTTCATTATTGAAAGAGATTCTCAGAACTGGAGTAAAGAAAACAGTTCTGACTGACAGTACTACTGGCTCATATTCTTCAGACGGCACAAATTTTTATAGCATGAGCTCTTATCCAATCAAATCTCTCGCAAAGACAGGTGCTGGCGATGCTTATACCAGCGGTTTCTTGTCTGCAACGATACTAGGAAAAAATATTACAGAGGCAATGCAGTGGGGTACTGCCAATGCTAGTGGTGTCATCCAAAAATTTGGTGCTGAAGAAGGCCTGCTTGGTATTAGACAAATCCAAAAAATAATCAAAGAATACCCAAAAATTACACCAAAACATATCACATAATATCAAAAAAAATGGCTTAAATAAGCCATTTTTTTTTATTTTACAATTGACACACAAACAGACATACAGTATACTAATTTTCGTTATTCATTACTCGGGCATCATGAATAAAAATAACAGATACACATTACCTCTTCCACTTGTTGGCAAACTATACCAACAAGTCATCAAAGCTGTAAAATTAGAAAAGATCGAGGTAGAAAAAGAAAAAGATATCATTCTCTACATTGGCAAAATCTACAACCACATGATCGACGCCATCAAATCTCACGCTCGAACAGAAAGAAAAAGATACAAAATCGCCCTGCTGTATGATTCAAAACAAAAACTCGACCAATACACAATGGCCGCTCTAGATCGTGTAGACTTTGTATTGGCTTGTGACACAGACTCTCCAGACGAGCTCCAAAAAACTCTCATGCCCTATACTCATAGACTGTATGTTGTGACCTGCCGAACAGAAGGCCATATCCCTCTGTTATCAAAAATTATTCCCGATATACCGTATGTCCTCTCTCCTACAGCAGAATCACTAATATGGTCGTCGGAAAAATTAGAGATGCGTCGCCGTCTATACAATTATAATAAAAAACTAACGCCTGCTTTCGCTATTATTAATAACCAAAAAAAAGAATCAATTA
>PFPK01000025.1 GCA_002793015.1 Candidatus Magasanikbacteria bacterium CG_4_10_14_0_2_um_filter_37_12
ATACTATATACAGCAAAATTTTTCAAGTATCATATCTAATATCAATCATTATATGACTGTTATTTTGCTAGATTAAGCCAAATATACTTGACTTGTACAGAAAAATGTGATGAAGTGACTTATAGCCAGTTTGGCTTGATTTCGTTCCTTAAAAACCGCGAGGCCAGCGGTATAGAAAAAGGTCAGTGCCATGAGATTCGAATGGAAATTGTTCTTGTTCGCCGCCTTGATCCTGAGCTGGTGCAGCAACTCGGCTCATGCTTCCACTAAACCAGTCTTCAAGATTGGGATCTCCGAGGGGTGGGCATTCTCCCTCGAGGAGAAGCCTGTTTTCTTTCCCGGCTCAACCCGAGTCGCGTTTGCGATCATCTTCCCTGTCGCGGACGGCATCTCCGTCGCAGTGAAGCCGAGGCTGAAGATCGGACACGCCGATTTCAAGCCACAGCCGGGCATCATCCTAGGTGCGGGATTCAAGATCACGGATCGACTCACATGGCTCGTGGGAATCCTATACGAGCCGAACATCGATTACGATACGGGCGAGATGAAGCACCTGATCTCTCCCGGCACTGGACCATCGATGAAAATCACTAACGAGATATCGATCGACTCATCACTAGCGATCGGCGTAAATGTCGCAGACGGTGTCTGGTCGCTCGCGATCGTACCGATCGAGATATCGTTCAAATTGCCGTGGTAATCACGGCACAACACAAACAAGGATGGAATGACCACACCAAGGCTGGTCACCTGTGCATGGGACACAGTAAAAAACCCGCACCTTGACTTGGATCCAAACAAGGCAAAAAACTTTCGCCATAAGCGAAGTTTTTTGTTTGAAAAATTTTCTATCAAAAAACAAGAACACCATAATGCGAGTCAGACATGAAAGTCTTAAGTGACACGCTTTATAACAAAAAAACCGGCTCTCACCGGTTTTTTGTTAATTGATATGTGTTACGCGCTTATGAACATCCAAGCGAATCACCACAATTTAGACATTTATAACAACTACCATTTCTTACCGTGACATGCCCACAAGTTGGACAAGCAGGAGCATCGCCCATCATATCGCCAAGCATTTTATCAGCCTCTGTCTTAAATGTTGCTGGTACATCAAGAGTGGGTAGGTGATCTTGGAGATCCTCTTCCATCTCAAAATCTGCAGGCGTTGAAACTGTTGGCGTCGTAGTCTGAGTGTGTAAGTGCATGACTTCTTGTCCGGTACTACTCTCTGCCAATCTAGCAACTTGTTCAAATCTATTTTTTTGTATGCCAGTTGGTTTTACCTGGACAAAGTCTGTTCGTCCAAGGTACTCCATGCCTAAGACACGGAAGACCCAGTCAATAACAGAAGTACAGATTTTTACATTCGGGTGATCAGTCATTCCTGATGGTTCAAATCTGGTAAATGTAAATTTATCAACAAGCTTTTCTAAAGGCGCTCCATACTGCAGAGCCATAGAAATAGAAATGGCAAAAGCATTCAACAAACTTCTAAATCCAGCACCTTCTTTGTACATGTCAATAAATATTTCTGCCAATCGTCCATCTGGGTACTCTCCAGTACGTAGCCATATTTTCTGAGTACCGATGCGAGCTGAAATAGTAATTCCGCTACGTTTGGCTGGAAGTTTACACTTCTCACCATGCAAGTGGATTCTGTGCTCTGTCACTGATCCATCTTTGTCATAGGTTGGCAGAGCATGAGAATCTGGAATATGCTGGTGGAGAAGCTCGCTCGCTTGTTTGATGGCCTGAGCTACGGCAGATGCTTCTCTATGTTTTACAGGAGAAGTAGTTTGGATGGTCGCTGGGGCAGTCTTGTTGACAATAGAAGCATCATTTTCTGCAGTGTCGCCTTCTTCTACCTCCTCATCGGAGCTAGTGGACAGAGGTTGACTTAATTTACATCCATCTCTGTAGAGAGCAACAGCCTTGAGGGCCAGTTGCCATGATTCTTCATAAGCTTGTTTGACATCATCTAGCGTTGCTTCGTTAGGCATGTTGATGGTCTTCGAAATTGCTCCAGACAAAAACGGTTGGGCAGCAGCCATCTGGCGGATATGTCCGCGCCAGTGAATGAAGCGTTGTCCTTTTTTACCACATCTGTTTGCACAGTCAAAAACTGGGTAGTCTTTTTCTTTCAGATGTGGTGCACCTTCGATAGTCATCGTACCACAAACATGTTCGTTGGCTTTGTTGATTTCTTCCTGAGAAAATCCCAAACCTTTTAACATGTTGAAATTTGGGCTGTTGTATTCTTCTGGTTTGAAACCAGCTCTCTCCATACAATCTTCTCCAAGAGTCCAAGGATTGAAGGCGAACTTGATTTCAAAAGCACTAGTCAAAGCTTTATTTACACTGATGATATCTTCGTCTGTAAATCCTTTTTCTTTTAATGTTTTTGTATTGATATGTGGAGCGTTGGTGATATCAGCGGTTCCTTTCATGTAGGCAATGATATCGCTCATCTCTTTTTCATTATAACCAAGAGCTTTAAGAGCCATTGGCACAGCCTCGTTGGCAATTTTGAAATATCCACCGCCAGCTAACTTTTTGAATTTTACTAGAGCAAAGTCTGGTTCTACTCCGGTAGTCGCACAGTCCATGAGTAACCCGATAGTTCCAGTCGGAGCAAGGAGAGTGGTTTGAGCATTGTGATAACCATATTTTTCGCCCATGTCAACTACTTCATTCCAGTTTTCTCGAGCAACCGAAAGAAGATAGGCCGGCGCATATTCTGGATTAATGCCTTTTGGTATGACACTAAGTTTTTCGTATTCATTGCTATTAGCATTGAAGGCGATGCGCCTGTGATTACGCATCACTCGAAGCATATCATGTTTGTTGTATTCATATTTTGTGAATGTTCCCAAGAATCTGGCCATCTCAGCACTAGTTTTGTAAGATTCTGCAGTCATAAGAGCTGTGATACAGCCCGTAAAAGCATAAGCCTCTTCTGATTCATAAGGTATGCCAGCTGTCATGAGTACTGATCCGATGTTGGCGTACCCAAGACCTAAAGTGCGAAAATCATAACTCATCTGAGCAATTTCTTTGCTTGGAAATTGTGCCATTAGTACACTGATTTCTAATACTACAGTCCAAAGCCTGGAAGCATGTTTGAAAGCCTCAACATCAAAGCTGACCTCTTCTGCGTTGAAAAAGTGAGCCAGGTTGATAGAAGCCAGATTACAAGCAGTGTTGTCGATAAACATGTATTCACTACATGGATTTGATCCATTGATTCGACCAGATTGTGGGCAAGTGTGCCAGTCATTAATATTGTCATCAAACTGGAGGCCTGGGTCAGCACAACTCCAAGCAGCATAGGCGATTTGATCACGGAGTTTTCTGGCTTTGAGAGTTTTGCAGACCGTGCCATCTGTTCTCCAGGTTAAGTTCCAGCTACCATCATTCTTTACAGATTCCATGAATTTGTTGGGAATACGAACGGAGTTGTTGGAATTTTGTCCAGACACAGTTTCGTAAGCTTCGTCTTCGTAATGAGAAGAATAGCCAGCGGCAATCATCGCAGCTACCTTTTTTTCTTCTTCTACTTTCCAATTGATAAATATTTCTACATCTGGGTGGTCAAGATCAATAATAACCATTTTGGCAGCTCTGCGAGTAGTTCCACCGGATTTGATTGCACCAGCAGCCCTGTCTCCAATCTTAAGCCAACTCATGAGACCGCTTGATTTGCCACCACCAGAAAGTGGCTCACCTTTACCACGCAAGCCAGAAAAATTGGTGCCTGTACCAGATCCATATTTGAATAGACGAGCCTCTCGTACCCAGAGATCCATGATTCCACCTTCGTTGACCAAGTCATCTCTGACAGATTGGATAAAACAAGCGTGTGGTTGAGGATGAGTATAAGAATCTGAGGAAGTGGTCAGAACTCCAGTATCTGGGTCGACATAATGATGCCCTTGGGAAGGGCCGGTGATACCATAAGCCCAGTTGAGACCAGTGTTGAACCATTGTGGTGAATTTGGGGCAGCCATTTGACAGAGGAGCATCACGACTAATTCATCATAAAAAATTTGGGCGTCTTTTTCAGTGGCAAAATACCCGTACTTTTCTCCCCAGTATCTCCATGTTCCTGCTAGCCGGTGCACTGGTTGTTTGACACTAGTTTCAGCTCCAAGCATGGGTGAGCCGCTAGCGTCTAGTTTTGGAGTACCATCTTGGTTGAACAATGGAATACCGGCTTTACGAAAATATTTTTGAGCAATAATGTCTGTGGCGACTTGGGACCAAGATTTTGGAATTTCTAGGTCATTCATCTCAAAGACGACTGTACCATCTGGTTCGCGGATAACAGAGCTTCTTTTTTCATACTCGACCATGTCAAATGGGCTTTTGCCTTCCACAGTAAATTTGCGTTGGAAACGAAGACCGTTTTCATTATATTTGAATTCAGTGTTGTCTTTTTGTCCAAGGTGAAGACCTTGGATGAAGATAGAGTCTACTGGAGACATAATTCTAGGTATTAGGTAGATTAGGATATTAGGTTGTTAGAGCACATGTTGTATATTAAGACTGTAGAAAAACGTTTTTTCAAAGGCTATGTTTGAAAAATTAACGAATAGAAGGCTTTATGTAGGCTATAAAAAATAACGAGTGATAAGAGAGCCATGTAATTTTCATTCTTCTACAGTCTCATTGTTCTAACAATTTAATATTCAAACCTATTTTGGTATAAAAACCGGCTGCTGTGAGGGTTGCCGGTTATTGTACACTACTACATGTAGTGGTTAATTTTTATTTTGGACACAAGATATTGTTATTTTGACAGAGCTTAACTATTATAGCACAGTGGTCAAAAGTCACCAAATATCACTACTAATTATCTTTTTTGCATAGTTGAGCGGTAAAATTGTTATGATAAAAAAAATTGAAATACTTATCCACAAGATAGCCAGTTGTTGTTAAATTTGTTTGGTTTTGAGGATGAAGAATTTGATTTTTGGCGACTAAAAATGTACAATACAGATAATGAAGAATTACTTTTTATCTGTTATCCTTTAATATACTTTCTTTAGTTATTCCACCACTTCGGTGGGCAGGTAAAACTAGTTTTGGTTTGTGCAGTTGTTGGCAAAAATAAGTATAACTTGCTACCGACACGAAATTTCTAAAATCATATGTTTACAAATTCAGAAGATTTTGAACGCATTCTCTCTCCAGAACAACAGGAGGAGATAGAGGAAAAAATTGAAATTACTCTCCGCCCGCAATGTCTGGATCATTTTGTTGGCCAAGACAATATCAAAGAACAGCTTGCTATCTCTATGAAAGCGGCCCAAGGACGTGACGAACCTATTGAACATGTCCTCCTATATGGTAATCCGGGACTTGGTAAGACTACACTGGCGGGAATTATTGCCAAAGAGATGGGGGTAAACATTAGGGTCACTGCTGGACCTGCTTTGGAGCGAGTGGGCGACTTGGCTGCCATCCTCTCCAACCTCAATCGTGGCGATGTCCTCTTCATTGATGAAATTCATCGCATGAATAAGACTATTGAAGAAGTGCTGTATAGTGCGATGGAAGACTATGCTCTCGACATCATCGTGGGCAAAGGACCAACAGCCAGGACACTCCGAATGCCATTGGAAAAATTTACTTTGATTGGTGCGACTACCAAGTTGAATCTGCTTTCTGGACCATTACGAGATCGATTTGGTCATGTCTTTCATTTGGAATTTTATCAACCTCATCATATCGAAAAAATTATCAATCGTAATGCTGTTACTTTGAAAGTAAATTTGCATGAGTCTGCAGGTAAGTTGATCGCAAGCAGATCTAGACACACCCCACGGGTGGCAAACAGATTATTAAAAAGAATTCGTGATTATGCCGAGGTTAAACACGATGGCATAATAAGTGAGAGCGTTGCTAACGATGCTTTGACAATGCTCAATGTGGACCAACATGGTCTTGACGATGTTGACCGTAAGATATTAAACACCATTATCAACATGTTTGCTGGTGGACCTGTGGGATTGAATACTCTATCAGCGGCTATTGCCGAGGAGATGGATACAGTTGAGACTATCTACGAACCGTATCTGATCCAGATGGGGATGTTGGAAAGAACTCCACGAGGTAGGATGACGACGAAGTTGGCACATGACCATTTGGCTGGTGATTAGTATAAAAAATAAAAAATAATGTTCCTGCCTTCGGCTGTCGCTAGATAAGAAGTAATCATAAAATATTATCTCAGCTAACTTTTGATTTCTCTATGTTATCTTCCAACATCTCCTCAATCTTACCCACTTCCATGCCTAGAACCACAAGTTTTAGAGCTTCTTCTCATGCCCAAGATTTGTCGACTATGAAGCTCAATCAATACAAAGACCGTGAAGCTGCCACTACTTCTATTGGTCGGGCAATTAGTCGGGATAGATCAAGTGGGCCCATGACTTCAGTATCAAGGGCAGGACAGAATTCTTCAGAAGCTCGTACTTCAATTAATGACGATCAAACAGCTAAAAGGTCAATCTATGACGATAACTATGTAGATGAAAATAGAGAGAGGCTACGTTATCAGCATATCCGCGAATTAATCAAACAACGCAAGGCCGAGGAGGAAGCTGGACAGACAAGTAATCCTAAGTCTGTCTATGATACTAGCATTAATACTACGCCTGGTTTCAAGAGATATGGTGTAACTGGGTATGCCCGTCAAATGAGTAAGATGAGAAGATTGAATCCTGCATCCTATAAAAATATTGATAAAAAAGATCAGGATTACTTTCTTGATGTGGTCGAATCACATGCCAAAGCGACCAGTACTGGAAAAGGTTATGGACGTCTGGCTAGAAGGAACATGAAAATGAAGATTGAACAAGACCGCCAAGCTGGTAAGATCAGTTATGCGGACTCTAAGGATATGAAACGGATGGTCAATCAGTTGCCGAAGAGTGGGAAGATTTTTGGGTAGTTTTATTAGCTTTGATTATGTCCAAGGCGGATAAACCAGATAGGTTTACATTAATTTTTTTCAAAATGTTTTAAAGGCGGAATGGAATATCTTGTGTGTGATATAAAAGCACTTTTTTGATTTTTTATGTAGCAGACAAACGCTCACGCCTTGGAACGGGAATTTTTTTAAGGGCATCATAACTTTTTAGAGCCAGAATCAATGCGTCTCTTGACGAGATATCGCCTTGATTTTTTATCTCACCTTGCATCGTGTCCATTGAATCTTCACAATAAGTATGAAAAAGGCGTCTTGTGATTTCTGGTGAAGTCTGTGCAGGCTTTGTCAGATCCAATCCAATCGCTTTTTTTATCTGTTTCATCCATACAAAGGCTCGTCTTGTCGCATCTCGTTCCATCACACGTCGTGGCGTTTTTAGAAGTTCATTTAATGGTTCTACCAATTGTTTATATTGATCTTTCAAAAGTTTGAATTTTTGCTGTTTTTCTTTCAAATCTCTCTTTAAATTTTTTAATTGCATTTGCAATGCTTCTTTATGGGTGGCCATTTGTTTTGCTTCTGTATTTTTTAGTTGTTCATACTGTTCTTGACTACCAAAGTCATGTAAAAGCCGTGACGACCAGTTTGTCACCGCCTTTTGTTGGAGAGCAAACTGTTTAATATTTTCCTCTGATTCGCTTGTTTTTTCAGCAAGCATTTCCAAACTTTTATGTAATTGACTTGAGGCAAGCACCAATTGTAAACGTGTCTCGGTCAACGTCTCCAAAACTGTTTTTTCCGGTAGATGCACCAAAAGTTCCGGAAATGCCCTTTCAATTTTTTGAAGGGTATCGTCTATATCATCAAACCACTCGAGTGTTTCATTTTCAATGGCCATTTCTCCAATAACTCTTAACTTTGGATTTTTAAATTGTTTTACGTGTCCAAACTCATGTAAAGCAACCGCCAAACCAAAGGCTGTGTCAAGCGGTGGTATACAAACCTCATTAGTAGTTGGGTTGAAATCAAAATTAGCAGATACGCCATCTTTTGCTTGATATTCATTTGTCACAAAAATGCGAGTAACTGTTGGGTCGATACGTAACAATGCCAGCAAATCCAAACGTTGTCCATTGTATGTTAACTCAACTGATTGTAATTGCCGTTTTCTATCTGTAGGTTGATTTTCTTTGAACTCATCTTCTACAAATACAAATTTAGCTTCTACCCCCCCCATAGCATTTCCTTGGCTATCTCGCAATTCGTATTGTTCGTTAACCATCGCTCGTTCTCTTGTTTTTTCGGGGACGACTTGTTTGGTTTTTGGTGCTTGTTTTTTAGGCTCGTGTGGCCATAATGGTTCAAAAGATGATTCATCCATAGGAATTTAGCATAACATCAGTATGATGGTTTAATTTTTATAATAATCGTCTCTGGTACGCCTGCCATCCGGCTGTACGATATTTCTGGGCTTCTGTAATCGGATCATCTGCCTCGTAGATGCCACGCCCGACAATAATAATATCACTCTCGTTTTCTCTAATCACCAAATCCGGAGTTTTGAATTGTTGCCCGAGATTGTCTGTCCCAGTTTGTAAGTTTACCCCCGGTGTCATGTTAATAAATCCAGGGTCATCGAGAAGTTTTCTCATAGTAATGAATCCAATCACAAAATCTTTGTGTTCCTCTGCCATTTTTAGACTTTCCTGTGTATAGTCACCTGTAGCAAGATTTCCTTTTGAGCTCATTTCAGCAAGGAGCAGAAGGCCTCGTCCTTTTGGCATGCCCACTTCTCTGAGCCCTGCGATGATACCCGAACCCGGCACAGTGTGTGCATTGGTGATATGTGCCCAATCAGCGATGTGGTAAACACCATCTTGGTATTGATGTTTGACTGTGTTGCCAATGTCTGCAAATTTGCGATCTTCAAAAATTAAAAAATTATGTTTTTCTGACAGGTGCTGTAATTTTATTATCAAGTCATTATCATAATCTTCGACAATATCAATGTGTGTTTTTAGGATACAAATTTCTGGACCAACTAGATCAGCAAGAAGAATAAGCTCTGATTTTGTTGTTACATCTACAGCCAGAGAAAGATTGGTCTTTTTTTCATCCATTAGTCTGAAGAGATTTTGAGCGGTGGGATTGGTGGTGTGTTTTATGCGTTCAGAATATTTCATAGTCTATTAAGTTTGATTGTCAGCAATGAATGTTTTTACTTTTGTGACCATGCCACTGTCCAGCTTATTTTCTTTTTTCAAAGTATCTAGCATTTGTGAAAGGGTAAATACTGTATGCAAATGGTAACCTTTTTCTTCAACATGTTTTTTGCCACCTTGCTCTCTATCCACTAAGACAACAATATCTGCCACCCTGAGATCTTCTTTTTCTAATGGCTCAATTGTTTCAAATACACTAGATCCACTGGTGATCAAGTCCTCGACAATCAGACAGGTTTGTCCTGGTTTAAAGTATCCTTCAATCGCTTTTTTGGTGCCGTATTCTTTGACTTCTTTTCTTCTCATTACCATTGGCTTATTATTTTTTACAGACATGATCGTGGCAAAAGGCAGGGCAGTATATGGTACTCCGCACATCAGGTCAAAATTAACGTCCTGGATTTTTTTCCACATTGCGTCGGCGACCATTTGTAAAACTTCTGGGTAAGATACTGTGAGACGCAAGTCAATGTAGATAGGTGTCAATATTCCACTCTTCATTTTATATTCTCCAAATTTAATCGCATTTATCTCATGGAGTTTTAAAATTAATTCTTTCATATTTTAAATTATACATTATTTTTTATGCCACCTTATAGCCAAATAAGGATCCCACATCATCCCAGTAGCACTCATGGTCACATTGGCTCCAGCATCTAAAAATTGATCAAAATGCTCCGGTTCAATTGCGCCACCAACACCAATGAGAGTAAGACCTAGTTTTTCTTCATCAATAATTTTCCTCGCTTTTTTAATAAAGTCTAAAGCATATGAACGGATTGGTCCACCGCAGACTCCACTAGTCTCACGTGTTGGTCCGAGAGCAGGGGAGCCATCAGCTTTCACGACTTTCCTCCCGACAGTATTGATCCCTGAGATTGCTTGTACTCCGGCTCTTGTGGCAGCTTGAAAGACTTCTTTCATTTTATTTTCATCTTTGTACCAGCCAACTTTGATAATTAACGGCAAGTCACCAATCTCCCCTACAATTCGACTAGCTATCTCTCCCACTGACTCGGGATCACTATAGATACTACCTTCAGTGCTCTTGCCAACATTGGGACAAGAAAAATTGGCCTCTATTATTTCTGCTCCAGCCTCTTTGGCGATCATCGCCGTTCTAGCAAAGTCATCCACAAAGCTTTCACCCTCTCGTGGTGTACCGACAACAGAAACGACCAAGATTTGTCCGTCAGCTAGCTCACTCTTGGCTTTGGCAATGTCTTCTAGCAAATACTCAGGATTGGGACAGCCCATGCCAAAAGAATTGGTAATAGCAATGTCTTCTTTTATTTGTGGCAGTTCAGTCTTTTGGATAATTTTTTCATTTGGATCATCCAATTTTTCATGAGCATTGAGATAGATGATGTTTGGGATGGGATGAGCTTGTTTTTCTCTACTGCGGATTGTTTTGTAAGTGACAATATCAAAACCAAGACGGGCGGCAAGGGTAGTCCACTTGCTGTTGAGTAATGGTCCTGCTGGCACACCGAGTGGTGAAGCGACTTTGTGACCGAGGAAGTCAATCCACTGATTGCACGGTAGGAATTTTCTTTCTGGAATTTTTCCAACAAAAAATGGTCCGTGAACAGAGTTGTATTCATAGGATTTGGAGATGTCGTAGAGAGGGAGTTGGGTTGGTGTCCAGGGTTGCGTGGACATAAAAATATTGTTGTTTGAAAATTGTAAATTTCAAATTGAAAATTACCAAATGTTTATGAATAAGATATAGTACTATCCAAAATTACAATCATATCAGACTAGTCTACACTAGACCACTTCATACTACCAATTTATCTAATTATTGTAAAAATACTAGAATAATCATCGGTCCACAATCTTCTCGAAGTCCTAATTTTTTCTCCGAAGCCTACTGGATCTTTGGAAACAAACACCCATGTACTTTTGGACACGTACCAGGGAATATTTTCATTTGTCTCATACAATCTAGATGCCAGACCAGCATCTTTTGCCAGAGTTCCTATTATTGGAGACAGATCTAAGTGTCTATTGGAGATATGATAAGCGATAACTCCGCCAGGGATCAAATGTCTTTGGTAAATTTCCAGAGCTTCCTTTGTCAACAGGTGTGTAGGAATAGAATCTGACGAAAAAGCATCAATCACCAGCACATCAAAATTTTGTGGCTCTTGTTGTGCCAATTGTAACCTGGCGTCCCCATCATGAATGGTAAGCTTTCCAGGGAAAGACTTTAAATAATCAAATTCATTCTTGGCAATATTCACGACATCTGGATTGATTTCGTAAAACTGAATTTCTGCCACCTTATCACGGTATCCAGCTAATGTGCCCACGCCAAGACCGACTACACCCATCTTGATTTTTTTCTCATTATCCAGACTATCAATTAGCCACTCTATTCCAGAGCCTTGCCCGAAGTATGTTGTAGGTACTAGATTGTATTCTTGATTCATGATCTGGGTGCCATGTAGTGTGTTCCCGTGCACCAGATTTTTTACTGTGATGCCATCTTTGGAAGAAATCTTTACCAGAAGGACGCCGAAAAAATTTCTAGAAAAAGATTCGCCTGTTTTGGCAAAAAGATGGTTGTTGTAAAATAAAATTCCAGTGAAGGCTATGGTAGTAAAAACAAGTAGTGAAGTTGTAATAAGATGAGTATGTAAAGTTTGTCGTGATTTTGGATCAACAGACATGGAGATAAACAGAATAACTAATACACCAAATATAGCAATTGGTGTTTCCAAAAGTGTTGAAAAAATGATTGGTACAATAACACCAGCAAAAATACCACCTAATGCCCCACCAAGCGAAAGACAAAAATAAAAGAGAGTTAGATTTTGTGATCTTGGTTTGATCAGATAAACCTCGCCATGACAAATCATGGCGCTGGCAAAAATCATTAGACCATAGGTAGAAATAGCAGAGCTCATACCTAATGCCAGATCATATAAAATTACAAATTTTAGCAATGCTAGAAAAAACACTATAGAAAAAACCATCCGATTGTAAACAGATTTTTCTGAAAAAACTAGAATGAAAGTAAGTAGGTATAAAAATAATGGGGCCATCCAGACAAAAGGCGTTGGGGTTATGTCTGTGGTCAATTGGTTAGTTATAGAGACCAAGAGCGAGGATGCTACGGCTGGAAAGGCAATCCAACGTAGTATCATAGAAGTTTTTTCTGTTATGTACCAGTGGAATTTATTTGGTTCTTGTTCAACAATTTGGTAGGAGAAGACAATCAGCAATATTACGTACACTAAATAAGTAAATGCAAATAAGATAGACTGCATAGCAATCCCAAATAAAGGTTCAACGATGAAAGGATATAGAATCAATGAAAATACAGAAGCAAGATTGGAGATAGCGTAGAGTTTGTAGGTTTTTTGTTTTTCTTTAGGCTCAACCCAGTACTGAATGAGTGGGGAAGTGCTAGCTAGTAGGAAAAATGGCAGACCAATTAGTCTTGTGAGAGTTAGCATGAGGTCAATAAAATAATTTTCGGATGATGGGCTGATAGTCAGATTGAAAGAAAAAATAAACCAAAGCGATACCGCTAATAGACTGTAATGAATCATTTTTTGTATGTTTTGTGGCAGATAAGTAAGTAGATGGACGTAAGCATAACCAAGTAGTAAGACCACTTGAAAAAATACTAGGGCTGTCACCCAAACCATCTGTCCACCTCCATAATAAGGTAGGAGGATTTTGGTGATTAGGGGCTGAAGGAAAAAAAGTAAAAAAGAACTACAAAAAATAGTAGCTTTTGCTAATGTCTTTGGTTGGATTTTGTGGGGCATAACTTTTATCCCTTACACTATATTACCATTCCTTCTTTCTCCAGCATCCACATCATCATGGCTTTTTGCATATGCATACGATTTTCTGCTTGATCATAAATCACTGAATTTTGGTGATCAATAGCATCGCGGGTTATCTCGTAGCCTACGTGACACGGCATACAATGCATGATTTTGCACATCGGAGCATATGTATCAATCAGATGAGCATTGAGTTGGTATGGCTTGAATTTCTCTTTCCGTTCATCATAAGCAGATTGGAATTCTGGCTTCACCTTTCCTCCATCAAAAAATTCCATATCCATCCAGGTATCAGTGTGGACGTACTGGGCGTCTGTCATGGCTTCGGCTATATCCATTGTCCTTATCACATTGCCAGATGCTGTAGCCATAGCGTTCAGCTCTGGATCGACACTTGGACCATTTACTTCTGGAGCAACAATGTATACTTTGATTCCCAATTTTGCACATGCAAGCATGAGAGTATTTGAAACATTATTTTCAATTCCTAGCCAGACAATTTTTTTGACATTTTCAATACCCCCTGAATGTTCGGCCATAGTCAGCAGATCACTGAGTGCTTGGGCGGGATGATATTTTTCACTACAAGCATCAATTACTGGAATATGATTGTAGCTTGAGGCAAGCATCACATCTTCTGCTTTAAGTGCACGGAACATGAGGATGTGCCCAAAGCGCATGATTGCCTGGATTTCATCTCGGAAATCAGCCAGAGACATTTGGCTTGTGCGAGCGTCTAGAAAAATGGCATGGCCACCAAGTTCAGTCATTCCAGCTTCAAAAGATAATCTGGTTCTTGTGGATGTCTTTTGAAATAGCATGACGAGCGTTTGATTTTGTAAATAATTTGTTAGCTCACCGGCATTACGTTTTGCTTTTATTTTTTTAGCTAGATCAAGCATGGTTAATATATCTTCTTTGCTCTGTTCTTTGAGGGAGATGATGTGACGCATAGTGCTAATGGTTAATTAATTGTTTATATTTTTTATCTCTTATCCATACCTTGAAATTTCAAGGCAAAGTGGTGTACGGTTTTATTCCAAAGTTAGCTCTTATTTCTTATTTTGATTTTCATAAATAGGAAATACGAGATAGAAAATAAAATTAACATTTGTATATTGTACCATTCAAAATAGTGGCAACAGGCCACCCCTTCAATTTTTTACCGTCAAAAGGGGACCAGCCACATTTTGTTTTTAGATTTTCATTTTTCACTTCACGTATCAGATCTAGATCTACAATTGTCCAGTCGTTATTGCTTGGAATATTAAAAATGTTTTCAATATTAGTACGGGTTAGTTTTACAATTTTTTCTAAATTAATTCTACCCTTGTTGTGAGCGTCAAGTAGCAGGGGCAGACAAGTTTCAATACCTGGAACACCAGACGGAGCATGCCCATAGCTTTGAGATTTTTGTTCTAAAGTATGAGGGGCGTGGTCAGTCCCAATAGTATCGACAATATCATCGAGAATACCATTCCAAAGAGCATCTTGGTGTTCCAGAGTACGCAGGGGGGGGTTCATCTGCCCTTTAGTTCCCAAGCTAGCATAATCATTTTCATTAAGAAACAAATGATGGGGGGTCACTTCTGCATAAACTTGGACACCCTTCCGTTTTGCTTCGTCAATCAATATTAGTTCATCTTTTGTGCTGACATGGAGGATGTATAATTTGGTATTATATTTTGTCGCCAACTCAATCGCTTGGGTCACAGCTCGTTTGGCAACTTCAGGTGTTCTAATTTTGGAATGATCAGTCACATCTGTAGTTTTGCCGATTTTCTTTTTTTGTTTTTGCATTTCTTTCTCATCTTCGGCGTGTACTCCTACTACAAGCCCAAGCTTACCAGCCAGCTCGAATATTTTGGCTTGGTTGGCTTTCTTGTCGACCAGCAGACTGCCAGTGCTTGACCCCATAAAAAGTTTTATCCCTAAAATTTCATTTTTTAGATCTTCTATATCTTTTAAGTTTTCTGTGGTTGCCCCAAGCCAAAGTTTGTAATTGATATGGACTTGAGAATCATCAAATAAATCTTGGATAACACTTTTTTTGTGTTCTAGGGTTTCTCTGTTTGTCGTTGATGGAATGTTGTTTGGCATATCAAAAACAGTGGTATACCCACCAGCAATAGCCGCTTGTTCGGCAGTATGCCAATCTTCTTTTTCTTGATCGCCAGGAATCCTAAAATGGACATGCGGATCAACCAGAGCAGGAAGGGCGACTAGATTTCCACCAGAATATTCTAGATCAATGGTAATGGTTTGGTTGTTATACGTCTTAATTTGCATTTTATTTATTCCAATTATTTTTTTGATTAGAAAAAGTGTCGTGGCTTGATTAGTGTTGTGAGAAAAATACTTTATCTGTCTAGTTTTTTTTTAATCTGCTTACCATGCTACCTAGCTCTTATACTCCCTGATATCATCATGTATAAATATTTTTTCACAATATTTGCATCGAAGTTTGATGATATTGATATCACCATTGTGGCTCACATGAAAACAACTGCTCATCGTTTCGTTGTTGGTGATACAAGTAGGGTTTGGGCAAACAATTATTTTGTTGATTATTTCTGGTATTTTTACTTTGAATTTATCAGCTACTTTGAAATTACGAATAATATTAATGGTAGAGTTTGGGGCGAATATGGCCACGCGATTGGCTTCTTCTGGTGATAATTCTCTATTCTCTACTTTAATAATATCTTTGCGCCCCAGATTGCTACTAGGAAAATTTAGCCCGACCGTCACAGTACTTTTGTGGCTAGCCAGCTTGAGAATATCAATAATTTTCATTGCTCGACCTACTTGGATGTGGTCGATTACTGTGCCAGCTTTTATGGCATATACTTTGAAAGCTCGTAAATCTTCCGGTGTTTTTTGTTCACTGGTCATATTAGATTAATTTAGGCAGATTTAAATTGATTTGGTATTGTTTTATATTGGCATTATAAAATATTTATGTGAGTTTTCCTAATACTAGTCCGAGTAAAGCTTGACGAACGTAGAGACCGTTGTGAGCTTGTTCAAAATAGTAGGCATGAGGGGTGTGGTCAACATCAGTGGCGATTTCATTCACTCTTGGGAGAGGATGCATGATACGCATGTTTGGTTTGGCACTTATTAGCATCTTACTATCTAAGACATAGGTATTCTTTATTTTTTCATATTCCATTTTGTCTGGAAAGCGCTCCTCTTGGATGCGGGTCATATATAAGATGTCGGCACTGCTTACTACATCCGCTATTTTTTCGTATAAAGTATATTTTACACCATGTTTATCCAAGTCATCACAAATGTAGTTGGGCATCTGCAAACTTTCTGGGGCTACGAATGATAGCGTGGCATTGAAATTAGTAAGAGCCTGAGCTAGGGAGTGGACTGTGCGCCCATATTTTAGGTCTCCAATCATGGCAATATTTAGATTGTCCAATTTTCCTTGGCATTCTTGGATAGTAAATAAATCTAGTAGTGTTTGAGTAGGGTGTTGATTTGATCCATCTCCACCATTAAGAATTGGTTTATCGGTAGCTTCGGCTGCACGTTGGGCGGCTCCTTCCATCGGATGGCGCATGGCTATCACGTCGACATACTGACCAATGATTTTCATACTGTCATAGAGAGTTTCTTTTTTCTTTGCCGACGTCACTCCTGCTTCAGCAAATCCAATTATCTTACCACCAAGTCTACTCATTGCTGTCTCAAATGAGAGCCTGGTTCTGGTTGATGGTTCGAAAAAGCAACTGCCCATCACATAGCCTTGCAATAGATCTGGTTGGGGAGTCTCTTTCATTCCTTTAGAGTGTTTCAAAATATGTAAAATTCCTTCTCTAGAAAGTTCGTGGATTGAAATGATATCTCTACCGAAAAAGGTTTTTCTGCTTTTGTGTTGTTCTTCGGCTTCACTTTTTAATTTCGCTAGTATCTCCTCTTTGGACAGACCTTCCAAGATTTTTATTTCCTCCGTACTTAGGTCACTCATATTTTTTGATTTTTAAAAAACTGCTACTTGGTAGTAACAGTTTGAAAATTATAAATATTTATTTTTGACGATGTGGTCATGTCTTTCATTTGTTCTCCTCTGATTTTGCATGAGTGACTAAGTATCATATCACTATATATCGTAGCAGATAATATTTTTTAGTACAAGATGTTGATTCTACTAAATAATTATTTTTTTTTGTGGACAACTTTTATTTAACGAATAATGGTCTCGTTTCTCTTTGGACCAAAAGAAATAATCTTGATCGGACATTTTATCTCATTTTCAATGAATTTGATATAGTCTTGCATGGTCTTTTGAAGTTCTGTGAAGCCTCTTTCTTTGATTCTGTCTTTGGTGCTTTCTGTCATTTCTCCCCATCCTGGAAAATTCTGGTAGACTGGCTCGGCTGATCTGATTTCATTCAAGTTGGCGGGAGTTTCTTTCACTATCTTACCATTTATTTTGTAAGCCACGCAGATTTGGAGTTCTTCCAAACCTGCCAAAACATCTAGCTTGGTGATGGCGATTTCATTGATACCACTGACACGAACAGCTTGTCTAACTTGAACCAAGTCTAGCCAACCCACTCTCCTTGGGCGACCAGTGATTGTGCCGTATTCCTGGCCTTTGTCACGAAGGGTTTTAGCTTTCTCGCCGCCTAGTTCGCTGACAAAAGGACTGTTGCCCACTCGGCTGACATAGGCTTTTACTATACCGACAATTCTTTTCTCGCAGTTCAAACCAACACCAGAGCCCACTTCACAATATCCCGCAACATTGTTGGAGCTAGTAGTGTGTGGGTAGATACCATGATCAGGATCCAGAGACATACCTTGGGCTCCTTCAAACAAGATTTTTTGTCCCAATTTGTAAGCTTGATAAAGCTCTACTTCTGTATCGTGTATATATAGGCTGAGTTTTTCTCCTAGACCGAGGTATTCTTGGTAAATTGATTCCAAATCACGCTCAAATGTGGCGTGAAAGACATTACGGATGATGGAGACATTGAAATCATAAGATTTTACTAGTTTTTCTCGAAAAATTTCTTTGTCGAGCAAGTCTCCCATACGGATACCATGACGATACATCTTATCGGCAAAGACGGGGGCAATACCGCGTTTGGTACTTTCAGCGGCTAGATTGTCTTGGTACCCGTTTAGAGCTTCGTCCATAGCAATATGATAAGGCATGATGACATGGGCCCGTTGACTGATAAGGAGCTTGGGGTAGATATTTTGAGTCTGGAGGCTGGTAATTTCCTTTAGAAGAACATTAGGGTCAATGACCACGCCATTTCCAATGACAGAAATAGTGTCTGGAGAAATTACTCCAGATGGAATCAGACTGAGCTTGTAGGTTTTGTCATCGACGACCACTGTGTGCCCAGCGTTATTTCCTCCCTGAAAACGGACGACATACTGGACATCTTTGGCTAGATAGTCTGTTAGTTTTCCTTTTCCTTCGTCTCCCCATTGAGTTCCAACTACGACTGTGATTTGGTTCATAATTTGATTAGTTGAAAGTATAAAGTAGAAAGTTATAAAGTATACATATTTGTCATTGCAAGGAACGAACACTAGGTAGTCGGGAAAGCGATGAAACAATCTGTACTTTGGAAGTGTAGATTCCTGTCTGCAGGTAGGCGGGCGTGGTGATTTTTGGCAACGACGAGGGATAAAGTAGACAAATAAAAATCACCATGGAGATGACAGGCGATTTTGGTTGTTTGCACTCTGGTACTGGTCATTTATATCTTTATTATGATTTTAGTCTATCATGAGGATGGATGGATGGCAAGTGGATTTTTTATATTCTATAAAATCAAAATGTTCATTTAGATAACGGAATGGATGGCCAATAGCTATCAACTTTTCAAATACTTCTTCTTCTGTCGTCAATAATATTTTACTTGTTTTGTTGGCTCCGATATTAGTTATATTTTTTGCTTAAATTAGCTAAATTATGACTATATTATATCATTTTTTGGCTTAGTAATGTACTTAGACGTGTCCAGAGTACTATTGGCTGTGGACAAGTCTCTGGATAAGTTTGAACATTTTTAGAAGCAAATTCATCTTTTTTGGCTAATTTAAGCTTAGAATGACAGTTATTTGACAGTTATTTATCCACCTGTTCTAACTTGACGTTTCTTTATATCTATAGTATAGTAATTCCGCTCTATACAGCTAAAAGGGATGAGACGACTTGAGATTATCGATTCATAAGTCTCCTTATCCTGTTTACTATTCACGTTTATTCTACTGCTTTAAGCTTTTTTCTAAATTGATTAGCAATTTGAAAAATGGTTTAAAATGGTTTAAATCGTGCACGTAGCGAGACCTTTCTTTCTTCAATATGTCTGAAGTTGATCCCGTCTAGGCGGGTGTATTCTCAAATTTCGTAGCGTGTGTTTTGGTATTTTTCCATGCACATCCAGACAGATATTGTCATGTAGTTTTTTCAAAAAGACGGCCAACCCCGCCATTTTTTTTGTTATCTATCATGACAAGCAACTAGCGACTGGTAATCAGTAAATAATAATTAAAATTTATAAATTTTATCAATCAACATAACTAATTTCCAGTTTGCCTGTTGGTATACGGGTCACTAGTTATCAGTTATTAAAATATAATTCTATGTTGAAGTTCAAACGTCAGAAAAATGTTGAAAAGGAACGTAAGTTTTTTACCTCTCTTAAGAACGCTATTTCAGCACCTGATTTGATAGAGACCCAAAAATCTTCTTATGATTGGTTTTTTCGTGAGGGAGTAAAGGAATTGTTTGATGAGATTTCGCCGATTACTGATTTTACTGGTCGTGATTTGGAATTGTATTTTGAAGATTATACGATCGATGAACCAAAATTTGATGAAAAGATTTGTCGTGAAAAAAATATTACTTTTGAGGCTGCTCTTCGTGTCCATGCACGACTGATCAACAAGCGTACTGGAAAAGAAGATAGACAAGAAATTTATCTTGGTGATGTGCCTGTAATGACTGATAGAGGCACATTCATGGTCAATGGAATTGAACGTGTAGTGGTCTCGCAGTTGATTAGAAGTGCCGGCGCCTTTTTTACGGCTGAAACTGTGCGTGGGCGTCGTTATTATGGAGCAAAAATTATTCCAAACCGTGGTGCTTGGATTGAAATTGAAACTGACCAAAATAACGTTATCTGGGTGAAGGTGGATAGAAAGAGAAAGGTGGCCGCCACTTCGTTATTACGGGCTTTTGGCATGGGATCTGAAGCAGACATTATCAAAGAATTTGAAGTAGTCAACAATCATCCTAATATTGACTATATTGAGGCCACTTTGAAAAAAGATGCGGCCAGTAGTGAAGAAGAAGGTTTGATCGAAGTATACAAGCGTATTCGACCGGGTGACTTGGCTACTGCTGACAATGCCAAAAGTCTTATTCACGCTATGTTTTTCAATTTTGACCGCTATGATTTTGGTCGAGTTGGAGTGTATAAGCTTAATACCAAATTTGATCTTGGATTAAAAAATGAAGATTATGATACCAAAGAAGCTCGCGTTTTGTCTCTTGAAAAAATCTCTTATGTTTTGAAAGAGATCATCCGGCTCAATGTGACTCAGGATGACCCAGATGATATTGATCACTTGGGCAATCGTCGTATTCGTGCTGTGGGTGAGCTTGTTCAAAACAGATTCCGTGTTGGTCTCGCTCGGATGGAGCGGATCATTCGTGATCGGATGAGTACTTATGAGTTAGAGAGTCTCATGCCAAATAAATTGATTAATGCTCGGCCTGTGGTAGGCGCTGTTCGCGAGTTTTTTATGAGTTCACAGCTTTCTCAGTTCATGGATCAAATCAATCCTTTGGCTGAGCTAGAACACAAACGTCGCGTCAGTGCTCTTGGACCTGGTGGTTTATCTCGTGATAGGGCGGGGTTTGAAGTGCGTGATGTTCATACTACTCACTATGGTAGAATTTGTCCGATTGCCACACCAGAAGGACCAAACATTGGTTTGGTTGGTCACTTAGCCACTTACGCCAAAATTAACAGCTTTGGTTTTGTGGAAACGCCTTATCGCAAAGTGATCCATGATGTGCCAAACGAAGCTAGATTCACAGAAGGTGAGGTGACTAGAGAAGAAGTCAAAGGTATTGTAAAATCTGGTGAAAAAATTACTAAAGAGATTGCCAAAAAATTGGAAGATAAAAAAGATTTAAAAACAGTCGCAGTTAGGCCAAGAATGACTGATGAAATTGTTTACATCAATTCTTTTCAAGAAGAACGTGTCATTACTGCTAGTGCTACTACACCGATGGACAAAGAAGGGTTTTTGAATGAAGGACGGGTTCCAGCTCGTGTCCATGGAGAACCAAGTACTATCCCGACTGAAGAGATTGATTACATTGACGTTGCGTCCAGCCAAATTCTCAGTGTTGCTACCAGCTTGATTCCTTTCTTGGAGCATGATGATGCTACGCGTGCTCTTATGGGTACAAACATGCAACGTCAAGCTGTCCCTTGTATCAAACCAGACGCTCCTCTTGTTGGAACCGGCATAGAAAGTTTGGCTGCTATCAACAGTGGTCATGTGGTTATTGCTCCAGAAGATGGGGAGATAACTGCAGTAAATGGCAATGTCATTGAATTGACTGGTAAGAAAGGAAAAAAATATACATTTGAAATGAATAAGTTTGTGCGTTCCAATGCTTCTAGCTGTATCAACCAACGTCCAACTGTTGTGCCAGGACAAAAAGTGAAAAAAGGTGACCCATTGTGCGATGGGCCTAGTATTGATAAAGGAGAATTGGCTCTCGGACAAAATGTTTTGGTAGCATACATGGTTTGGGATGGGTACAACTATGAAGATGCGATCATTATTTCAGAACGCCTTGTCCAAAAAGACCGTTACACTTCTGTCCACATTGAAGATTATGCTACTGATGTGCGTGAGACTAAGCTTGGTGAAGAGGTGGTGACTGGTGATATCCCAAATGTTAGTGAAGAAAAATTGAAAAATCTTGATATTGAAGGTGTTGTTCGTGTCGGTGCAGAAGTCCAGTCCGGTGATATTTTGGTTGGTAAAATTACTCCAAAAGGCGAAACAGAGTTGACTCCTGAAGAACGATTACTTCGAGCCATCTTTGGTGAAAAAGCTAGGGATGTACGTGACTCTTCACTTTATTTGGAACATGGTGAACATGGTAAGGTGATTGATGTCAAAGTATTTTCTTCAGAAGATGGAGACAGACTTCGACCAGGAGTGATCAAACAAGTCCAAGTCACTGTCGCTGATATGCGTAAAATCCAAGTTGGAGATAAGATGGCCGGACGTCATGGAAACAAAGGTGTCATTTCTCGAGTAGTACCAGTTAGTGATATGCCTTTCTTAGAAGATGGCACTCCTGTTGATATTATTTTATCTCCTCTGGGAGTTGTTTCTCGTATGAACTTGGGTCAATTGCTCGAGACTCATCTTGGTCTAGCCGCAAACTCTCTTGGTTATAGAGCGGCTACTCCAGTGTTGGATGGGATTACGGAAGTCCAGATTAAGGAAGAGTTGGAAAAAGCAGGTTTTCCTACAGATGGACAGATGCAATTGTACGACGGAAGAACAGGCGAATCATTCCACCACAAGACTACTGTCGGGTACAACTACATGTTGAAGTTAAACCACATGATTGAAGATAAGCTTCATCAACGTTCGATTGGTCCTTACAGTCTGATCACCCAGCAACCACTTGGTGGTAAAGCTCAGTTTGGTGGTCAGCGTTTTGGAGAAATGGAAGTTTGGGCTTTGGAAGCTTACGGAGCTGCTCATACTTTGCAAGAAATATTGACAATCAAATCGGACGATGTGCCAGGAAGATCAAAAGCCTACGAAGCGATCATAAAAGGAAATAAAATCACAAGAGTCAATTTGCCAGAATCATTCAATGTTTTGGTAAGAGAATTAAAAGGCCTTGCCCTAGATGTAAAACTTCTAAAAAATATTGATGGAACATATGTTCCTGTAGATCAAGTGACATTTTTGGAAACTACGCCTAGAGAAGGTGTTGTAGAGGCGGTTGAATAACTCAAACAATTGGCACTTATAAATTAATTTTCAAATATATTAATCTTCTATGCTTATGACTCGCGATAATCTTCACTCCATGGACTTCGACGCTTTATCTCTCGGCGTCGCTTCACCAGAAACAATCAAACAATGGTCTTATGGTGAGGTAAGTAAGCCTGAGACCATCAATTACCGTACCCAGAAGCCAGAAAAAGGCGGTCTTTTTGCCGAAGAAATTTTTGGACCGACCAAAGATTGGGAATGTTATTGTGGCAAATACAAAAAGATTCGTTACAAAGGAATTTCTTGTGACAAGTGTGGTGTGGAAGTGACTCATTCGTTAGTCCGACGTGAACGAATGGGACATATTGAATTGGCAAGTCCGGTATCACATATCTGGTTTCTTCGCTCTATCCCTTCTAAAGTAGGTCTGGTGCTTAATCTGTCTATTCAGAATTTAGAAAAAGTTATTTATTTTGCTTCTTTCATTATTACTAAAGTAGATGAAGAACAAAAAAAATTGACTACTGATCTTTTGAAACAAGAATATAAACAAAAATATAAGCAAATTGAAAAGCAATTTGCCAATGATCAAAAACAAAAAGAAGAAAAATTGACTGCACTAGACGAGGATTTCACCGAAGCTCAAGATGAACTGAAACAAATTGGAATGCTTTCCATTATTTCAGAACACAAATATCAAGAATTGTCTCTTCGTTATGGACATTTGTTCGAAGCAGAAATTGGAGCTAAGGCTGTCAGAAATCTTTTAGAAAGACTGGATATTGTGGAGACTATTCAGAATATGGAAGAGGAGATTAAAAAGAGTAAAGGAGCAAAAATCGAGAGACTGGTAAGACGTATCAAATTGCTCAAGAGTCTTCATAAAAATAATATAAAACCAGAATGGATGATTTTGACAAGTATTCCTGTTGTGCCACCAGATTTGCGTCCGATGGTTGCTCTTGATGGCGGCAGATTTGCGACTAGCGACTTAAATGATTTGTATCGTCGAGTGATCAATAGAAACAATCGTTTGAAGAGATTATTAAAATTAAATGCCCCTGAAGTAATTTGTCGGAATGAAAGACGTATGTTGCAAGAGGCTGTTGATGCTCTCATTGACAACAATGCTAGATCGTCAAAGACAGTGACTGCTTCGACTGGACAAAAGAGAAAACTTCGCTCGCTAGCCGATATTCTCAAAGGTAAACAAGGCCGTTTTCGTCAGAATTTACTTGGTAAACGTGTCGACTACTCTGGTCGTTCAGTGATCGTGGTTGGGCCTCATTTGGAGATGCACGAATGTGGTATTCCTAAGCGCATGGCTCTTGAATTACTCAAACCGTTTGTCATGTCAGAAATTATCAAACAAGAGTTGGCCCACAATGTCCGTAGTGCATCTCGTTTTATTGAGTCCAACGCACCTGAAGTGTGGGATATTTTGGAAGAGTTGACCAAAAACACTCGGGTGCTTTTGAATCGTGCTCCAACTTTGCATCGTCTTGGTATTCAGGCTTTCCGTCCACGTTTGGTAGAAGGCAAGGCCATTCAGCTCCACCCATTGGTTTGTCCAGCTTTCAATGCTGACTTTGACGGTGACCAAATGGCTGTGCATTTGCCTTTGACAGAAGAGGCCAAATGGGAAGCAGAAAATATTATGGCGGCTGAAAAGAATCTTTTGAAACCAGCCACAGGACAACCAATCGTTACCCCACAACAAGATATCGCCCTAGGAGCATATTACTTGACAAGATACAGAAGTGACGATAACGGCGAGATTACTAAATATTTCTCAAGTTCGACAGAAGCAATTTATGCTTACAAAACTAGAATAGTAGGTTTGCAAGATAGAGTGAAGATTAGATTTACAGATTTGTCCAAATTTGAAGAAGGGCAGAGTTCATTAGTAGAGACTTCTGTTGGTCGAATGATTTTCAATGAGATTTTGCCAAACAAATTGCCTTACTACAATGAACCTGTTACAAAAAAGCATTTGAGTAATATTATTTCTTTGATTTTGGAATTGTACGGGCAAGAATATACTGCCAAAAAAGTAGATGATATCAAAAACCTTGGTTTCAAGTATGTTACTAAGTCTGGCTATTCTCTTGGTATGGATGATTTTGGTAATATTGAAGAAAAGGCTAAGATGCTTAAAGAAGGAGACGCTAAGGTTCTTACTGTGCAGGATCAATATAATGAAGGTTTGTTGACTGATTCAGAACGCCACTCTAAGGTATTGGAAATCTGGACTGGTGTAAAAGAACAGGTGCTCTCACACAATAAAGAAGCCCTTGATAAAGACGGCCCGGTATTTGCGATGATTGATTCTGGTGCTCGTGGTAGTTGGGGTCAGCTTGGTCAGGTGATCGGAATGAAGGGGCTGGTGGCTTCTCCAAGTGGAGGTATTATTGAATTGCCGGTAAAAGGAAACTTTAAAGAAGGGTTTGATGTGTTGGAGTTCTTTATTTCTAGCCACGGTACTCGTAAAGGGCTGTCTGATACTGCTCTTCGTACAGCTAATGCCGGCTATCTTACTCGTCGTTTGGTTGACGTGGCTCAGGATGTAGTAGTAACAGTAGAAGATTGTGGTGATACGAATGGCAAGGTATTCAATACCGAGAATTCGGAAGCTCTAGGACAAAAATTGTCCGAACGAGTTAGTGGCAGATTTGTAATAGAGGATGTTAAAGTTGGTCGCAAAACAGTTATCAAAGCTGGGGAGTTTATTGATCGTGAAGCTACTCGTCAAGTCGAAATCCTGGGAGTGACAGAAGTACATGTTCGTAGTGTTTTACAATGTAAATTGTCTAAAGGCGTGTGCCAGAAATGTTATGGAGTAGATCTTGGTAATGGAGAAGTAGTCAAGAAGGGTGTGGCGGTAGGAATTATTGCTGCTCAATCTATTGGTGAGCCTGGTACCCAGTTGACCATGAGAACATTCCATCTCGGTGGTGTGGCTGGCGGTGGAGATATTACTCAAGGTTTGCCTCGAGTTGAAGAATTGTTTGAAGCTCGTATGCCAAAACGTAATGCTATATTGTCAGAAGTTGGTGGTGCTGTAGAGATTGAAGATGCTGATGGTAAAGTAATTACTAGTCCGACAGGACGTAAGATTTTTGAAGGACGCAAAGGTCAGAAGATTATCAAAGTTCACTTTGAAGGTATTGAAGAAGTAGAGACAAAGATCAGGAAGACAGATGATGTCAGCGTAGTAGATGGCCAGGCTGTTAAGAAGGGTGATCTTATCTTAGTTCGTGGTACTTCTGGAGAAGAGATCAAAGCTACTTTCCCAGGCACAATCAGTATGGATGGCAAGAGCTTGACTTTGAGATACCAAGGACGTCATACCAAAGAATATATTATCCCAATGGGCTACAAATTGTGGGTCAAGGATGGAGATGAGGTAGAAAAAGGTGACCAACTGACAGAAGGCAGTGTCAATCTAAAAGAATTGCACGAATTGAAAGGCAGAGACGCTGTACAACGTTATGTTCTTTCTGAAATTCAGAGTATTTATGCTTCTCAAGGACAACGTTTGAATGATAAGCATGTGGAGTTGATTATTCGTCAGATGTTTTCTCGTGTGTATATTGAAGATCCAGGAGATACTGATCTACTTCCAGGAGAAGTAGTGGAGAAAGATCAGTTTGTCACTGCCAATTTGGAAGTGAAGAAAGAGAAGAAAAAAGAGGCTGTTGCTAGAGAACTATTCCTCGGGGTCAGTAAGATTTCTCTTTCTACCCAGAGCTTCTTGTCGGCTGCTTCATTCCAAGAGACTTCCAAAGTATTGATTAACGCTGCTATCACTGGTAAGGTTGATCATTTGGAAGGTTTGAAGGAAAATGTGATTATCGGTCGGCTTATTCCATCTGGTACTGGATTTAGAGAATAATTGCTTTTGACAATCAGACTAAGGCTATCGGGTCACAGACTTCGGACTATTTAATTAAAAAACTCTCCACATTTTGGAGAGTTTTTTGTTTGGCGAAGTAACCTTAGTTGAAGAATTTTAATTTTGGATATGTGAGCAGAGCGAGGATGGCTGGACTGAGGAGGCTGGAGACCAAGGTTTTGAAGGCAAAACCACTAAAGACAAACACCACTAGACCAAAGGCAACACCGATGCCAAGCACTGTATATAGAGCCCATTTCTTCCACATGAAGATGAAAATGGTGAATATAAATCCTATGACATTGACTAAACCCATAATGACAAAGAAGAGCCAGCCAGCGAAGGCAACAGCTGGCATGAAGGCTTCTAATAGAGCCGTGAGTACTCCGCCACCGAGTATTAAGCCTAGACTAGCCAACCCATACCAAAAGAGCATGAACACGAGCCACGCAGTGAGCAAAAAGCCACGTTTTTTATTTTTTGTTGAAGTTGGTTGAATGTCAGCTGTTGGTTGTTGTTCCATATTTTTTTTGTTTAAGAATTAAGTGTTTAATACGTGATTGTATTTTATATAATTATGTGTAAGAATTACGAGCGTTATTTACATTTTAATTCTTAAATTCTTTCTCTTGAAACTTTCAACATATCTTTAGCAAGAATTTACAATTGTAAATTTAGTCATTGTAAATTGTTTTCAAATTGAAAATTGTAAATTACAAATTGTAAATTATCACTGTTTATTATTGTTTAAAAGTATAAACAACGCTTGTATATCTTACAAATTATACATAGATGGATGAAAAGTGTATATACAGTTATCCACTTTACCATAAATAGGAATTCAAGATTGTTACTCTGATTTTTTATCAATAGCTTCTTGATAAACTATTTCCATTTTCTGTAAAGCATTTTTGGTGTCACGACCTTGGACAATTTTTAGGATATTTTCTGATAGTCTATTTTATAAAATTTTATCATACTAAAACCACTCAAATGTTTCCCTAAAATATGATACAATCTCCTCATAAGAAGATAAAAGTCGTGTGAATTATATCAATGAACACCTACAAATTGCAAGATACTTGTAGACACACAGCCACTTGATTTTTGGTCTCAAAATAATGTAGCATAGAACTTGTAATTTTATTTTGTCACTCAAATTATATGTCCGGACACTCAAAATGGAGTAATATCCAACATAAAAAAGGTAAAACAGACCTGACCAGGGCTAGCGTCTTTACCAAACTAGGCAAAGCTATTACAATCGCTGCTCAACACGGCGGAGGAGATCCAGATATAAATTTTTCTCTCCGTCTCGCTATTGAAAAAGCTAAATCAGCCAACATGCCCAAAGATAATATTGAGCGTGCTATAAGTAAGGGTACTGGAGATGGCAAGGACGGTGAAGCCTTGCAGGAAGTTTTATATGAAGGGTTTGGGTCAGGCGGTGTGGCCATGCTTGTCCAGGCTGTCACCGACAACCTCAATCGGACTGTTTCAGAAGTCAAATATGTTTTTGGGAAGAACAATGGTACAATGGGAAACTCAGGGTCAGTAAAATGGCAGTTTGATCAAAAAGGAGTTTTTTTGGTCAGCACAGAAGAATTGGCCAACAAAAATATAGATAAAGACGATTTCAGTCTACATTTGATGGATGCTGGAGTCGACGATATCAGAGAAAGTATTGAAGGGCTAGAAATTTTGGGACCACGAGAAAGTTTTCAAAAAATATCAGAAGTGGTTGCGGAATCTGATATTATCCTAGAAGACTCTGGATTGCAGTGGGTTGCTAAGGAAACTGCTGAGGTAGACAATGAGGCGTGTGCACAGGTGGAAAAACTAATTGAAGCGTTAGAAGAGTTGGATGATGTCGATGTGGTGTACACAAATTTGTATGATCAGTAGCTTTGTAAAAACAATTCGTATACTTGGTATAGACCCTGGTTTTGGCCGGACTGGTTTTGGAGTAATTGAAAAAAAGACTGGTGATTGGGAGTTGGTTGATTATGGATGTGTAGAAACTTCTCCAAAAAAAGATTTTGTTAATCGGCTAGAAGAATTGAGTCTGGAGTTGAAAAAAATCATCAAAAAATATCAACCGACCTGTGTTGCAGTCGAGGATTTATTTTTTTATAAAAATGCTAAGACCGTGATCAAAGTAGCCCAAGCCAGGGGAGTAATCTTACTGACAGCCATGCAACACAATTTGCCAGTCTACGAATTTACCCCTCTTCAAGTCAAACAAGGCGTGACTGGCTACGGCAGGGCTGAGAAGGGTCAACTAGAAAGGATGGTCAAGATGATTTTCAATCTGAAAAAACCTATTACACCCGACGACGCTGCTGATGCTCTTGCTGTAGCCTTGACTTGTGGCGCATCTTTAAAATTGAAACAATTTTCGTAAATTTATCTAATTTTAGCCATTTTTTTTGCTAGAGCATTGACAGCCTTTAATCTTGGTGATATAATGTGCTCATTAATTTACCCATCTTTTTAAGGGTCCGACCACAGTAGACATGCACATTGTGTGCCGGATAAATCTAAAGCATGTATGTTATCAAAAAAGAAAAAACAAAACATCATTAAGAAGTTCCAAACTCACCAGGGAGATACAGGATCTAGTCAAGTCCAGATTGCTATTCTCTCAAAGGAAATCAACGATCTAGCTGAGCATCTCAAGATGCACCACAAGGATCATTCTTCTCGCAGAGGTCTCTTGAAAAAGATTGGTGAGCGTCGTAGATTGCTTCGTTATTTGAAAAAAGAAAACCCAACAGAGTACGAAAAACTAGTGAAAGGCCTAAAACTAAAACAAGCCAAGGCATTTCAAAGCAAAGAAGAAGAGGTAATGGAAGAAGATTTTAAAGCAGAAGAAGATGGAGACAAAACAGAATAAAAAAAACCCACTCAAACACCCCGACCAACGTGTAGGGGTGTTTATTGATGTACAGAATATGTATTATTCTGCCAAAAACCTTCATAATAAAAAGGTCAATTTTGGGAATATCGTCAAAGAGGCTGTGGCTGAACGTAAGTTGATTCGTGCCATAGCCTATGTAGTTCGGACAGAATCAAAAGACGAACAACCATTTTTTGAAGCACTTTATAATCTTGGGATTGAAACTAGAGAAAAAGATTTGCAAATATTTAGTACTGGCATGAAAAAAGCTGATTGGGATGTCGGGCTGGCGGTTGACGCTATTCGTCTTGCTCCAAGTCTGGATGCAATTGTGATCGTCTCTGGAGATGGAGATTATCTTCCTTTGGTAGAATACTTGCAGAGTAGAGGCAAACAAGTTGAAGTAGCCGCTTTCGGTGGAACAACTTCCAGTAAACTTATCGAAGAAGTGGATGATTTTATTGATTTGTCTCTCGACAAAAAGAAGTTTTTGATTCTTCCACAAAGAAATGTCAGGGTTGTTAGAGAGGATATTAAAAGAGTGGGTAGAAATTAAAGTAAAAATATTTATTAATTTGTTGGTCTGGATACACCTAGGTTCCATTTTACAGGGATCTATCGCATCTAGATCAACTTTCGGTGCATCAGAAAACATTCTTTTTGCACTTCAAACTAACAACAAATATGTTAGATGTAAAAAGTTGGTCTATCACATGGGGAGGCCGTGAATTAACTATCGAGACAGGCAGATTGGCTTTACAGGCCAATGCCTCATGTACTGTCCGCTATGGGGATACCATGATCCTCGCTACAGCTATCATGTCTAGTCGCAAAAGTGACCTAGACTATTTTCCATTGTCAGTAGAGTTTCAAGAAAAACTTTCGGCTGCAGGAAAAATAAAAGGCTCACGTTTCATGAAGCGTGAAGGACGACCAAGCGATTGGGTTGTTCTTACTGGTCGTATTATTGACAGGTCTATCCGACCATTATTCGACGATAGCATGCGCAATGAGATCCAAGTGATTCTCACACCACTTTCAATTGACGGAACTGGAGAAACACAGGCTGTAGGCTTGATTGCTGCTTCAGCTGCGCTTGCTATGTCAAACATTCCTTGGAATGGTCCGATTGGTGGAGCAGTGATTGGTCGTAAGGATGGAGAGCTTATCCTAAACCCAACTGATGAAATGATTTTAGATGGGGATCTTGACATGGTTGTTGCTGGTTCACCAGAAAAGCTGGTGATGGTGGAAGCTGGATCAAAAGAAATAGCTGACACAGAATTTGTAGAAGCTATGAAATGGGGATGTAAAGAGCTTGCCCCAGTAATTGATCTTATTAAAAAAGTACAAGCAGAAATTGGACAAGAAAAAGTAAATCCACTTGCCGATGTTGGAGAAGCAGTAAACGTGGCTGAGGCAAAAAAGAAGGCTCAAGCTTTCTTAGCTTCTGTTGTTGACACGATGATTTTTGACTCTGTCAAAGTTGGACGAAAAGAGCGTGTCAAAATGGTCAATGCCATTGAAGAAGCCACCAGTGCACATCTCCTTGAACAAGGAGTGGAGGAAGATATTGTCAAATTGGTCATGAAAAAAGTCAGCTATCTAGTTGGGGATGAAATTTCCAATAGAATTTTGGAGAAAGACCAGAGACTGGATGGACGATTACTTACTGAAGTACGTCCACTTAATATTGAAGTAGACCTTATCCCTCGTGTCCACGGTTCAGCAATGTTTATGCGTGGCGACACACAGGTACTTTCTACTGTCACTCTCGGCGCTCCCGGAGATATTCAGCTCATGGATGACATGATGGAAGATGGACTCAAGCGCTATATGCATCATTACTCAGATGCACCATTTACATATGGTGAAACAGGGTGGATGCGTGGACCAAGTCGTCGTGCTATTGGACATGGTGCGTTAGCCGAGCGAGCAGTGGAGCCAATGCTTCCACCAGAAGTTGATTTCCCATATGCTATTCGTGTGACCTCAGAAGTGTTGGGATCAAATGGATCAAGCTCTATGGCTTCCACTTGTGCTTCCACATTGTCACTAATGGCCGCAGGAGTACCAATCACAAAGCCAGTTGCTGGAATTGCGATGGGTCTTGCATCAGATCTAAGTGGAAGTGGCAAATGGAAAGTAATTACAGACTTGCAAGATGTCGAAGATGGCAAAGGCGGTATGGACTTCAAGATTGCTGGTAATGCTGATGGTATTACTGCGGTGCAGATGGATACCAAGACCCAAGGTCTTACATGGGATATTGTTGATCAGACTTTTACCCAATCAAAACAAGCCCGCTTAGAAATAATTGAAAAAATGAAAGCAGTGATAGCTGAGCCTAGAGCAGAACTTTCAGAATATGCTCCAAGAATTGTGACAATTCAAATTGATCCAGAGAAAATAGGAGATATCATCGGACCTGGTGGAAAGACTATCAAGAAATTGACTGCTGATACTGGTGTAAATATTGACATTGAACAAGATGGTCGTGTTCTTCTTACATCAAATGATGCCGAGAAAATGGCCGAAGCTGTCAAAGCTATTGAGCTAATTACCAAAGAAATTGAGGCTGGTGAAGAGTATGAAGGTGAAGTCGTTCGTTTAGAAGATTTTGGTGCCTTTATAAATTTGATTCCTGGTAAAGATGGATTGGTTCATGTTTCTGAGATTTCTTGGGAAAGAACTGACAAACCGTCTGATGCTTTGAAAATTGGTCAAAAGGTAAAAGTGAAAGTAAAAGAAATTGATAATCTCGGTCGGGTCAATCTGTCAATGAGAGCTTTGTTGCCAAAGCCTGAAGGATTTGTAGAACAGCCACCTAGAGAGCGAAATAATCGTGGTCCAAGACCTGGTGGCGGATTTAGTTCTCATCGTTCCGGAGATGACCGACCAAAGAGAAAGTTCTTTGGAAAAAAGGACTAGTAGCTTGAGATTTAATTGAGTTTGGAAAACCGACTCGTCTTTGGGTCGGTTTTTTCTTGATTTGAATGTGATCAAGTGTTAAAGTGTTTATGTGTTTAAGTAATATTAAGTATGTTCACTGGAATTGTTCAGGGAAAATTTAGGGTAATTGATATTGAAGAGAAGCCGGATTTGAAGACTGTGGTTGTTGGGTTATCCGAAAAATTGACAACCGGTTTGCGAATTGGAGCCAGCGTGTCTGTGGCCGGAGTATGTCTGTCAGTGACAGGTATTGAAGAAAACAATGTATTGTTTGATGCTATGTCAGAGACTTTGAAAAAAACAACATTAGGAAATTTACCAGTGGGCAGTATCGTCAATGTTGAGCGTTCGGCCCGAGTTGGTGATGAGATTGGGGGTCATAGAGTGTCGGGTCATGTGATTGGCACAGCAGAAATTATCAAAATAGCTGAATCAGAAAATAATAAGGCTGTTACATTTGAGTGTGATAGAGATTGGATGAAATATATTATGGATAAAGGCTTCGTGGCTTTGGATGGTTGTAGTTTGACAGTCACTGCTCCAGATCAGAAATCAGGACAGTTCACTGTTTGGTTTATTCCTGAGACTATGAAAACTACTACTTTTGGGGACAAGCAAGTTGGCGATAAGGTGAATTTGGAAATTGATCCGGAGACTCAGGTGATTGTGGAGACAGTGGAGCGTGTGCTGAAACAAAAGTAAAGGAATTGTTATTGTGAGGAGGATGCACGACGCCAAAGCAATGACGACATATAGTATTGATTTATTTTTCAGATCATGGTTTAATATTTACGTTCTTTTTAACAAGCCGACGTGGTGAAACTGGTATACACGCCTGCCTTAGGAGCAGGTACCGCAAGGTGTGAGAGTTCGAGTCTCTCCGTCGGCACAATATTGACCACAAGACAAAAAACACGTAATAATATACAATGAATTTATTACGTGTTTTTTTATTTAGAATTTATGATGAATATTTATCAAGTCCTTGATGATTTGAAAATTAAGTACACCAAATATATTCACCAACCTGTCTATACTATTGCTGAGGCAGAAAGATACTGTAGCCATATCCCTGGTGGAAAAAGTAAAAACTTACTTTTGCGAAATAGAAAAGGTAATAAACATTATTTGGTAGTAGTACGAAGTGACAAGAAACTTGATCTGGAAAAGTTGCAAGATTTTTTGCAGGAGTCAAATCTTTCTTTTGCTTCCGAAGAAAGATTGATGAAATGTCTTGGGCTTACTCCAGGATCTGTCTCTCCCTTTGGCCTCGTCAATGATTTGGAAAAAGAAGTACAAGTAGTTATTGATTCTGATTTATTAGAATATGATGAATTACAATATCACCCGAATATCAATACTGAGACGCTTGTTTTGTCTGTTGAGGATTTTAAGAAGTTTTTGGATTGGACTGGGAATGAGGTTAATTTTCTAGAGTTGTGATTATATTTTCAAAAAAGGAATCTTAGCAATTTTTGCTCCTACACAGTCTGATTCACTATCGGTTATCAGGATACAATTTGGATATTTATTTTTTAAGATTTGCAACGGAATCCCAGTTTGTTTGGAATATGGGCAAACACTTTTGTCAATAGAATTTTCTAAATCAAAAGTACTTAGCAAATTTAATTTGTCCAATACAAAAAGAGTTTCTTCTCTTTGCCCACCAGTGGCATAAACAAAATCGTATTTATTTTTATTTCTAATTATCCAATTGACGATGGGGTATTTTTTTATTTTTGGTAAGTTTTTGTCCATTTTTAATTTAAGGAAAGCTTGATTATATTTGGTAAAATATTTTTCTGTGTCTATTTTTTGCTTAGATAAATTGCTAAATATTGCATAAGTATCGGAAATTCCAGATGATTTTATCTTTTCAATTTCATCGGTTTTATTTTCTCCAAGTAATTTTAATAATATGGCTTTTTCAATCGGCCACATATCAGTCAGTGTTCCGTCAATGTCACAGATGATTGTCAACATATTTTTGAGTGGGGGCAAGGGAGGTACTGAATTGTACCTCCCTTGCCCCGGTGAGTGAGAACTGGGCCTTTTCCCTACTCCAGCAGGAGAGGCCCGTGAGTGGAGTTGTCGTTGATCATCCGGGATGTGCTGAATTGCACATACCCGGTGGCTACTTCCTCGCCGATCGCTAGAATGACGAGCTGGCAGTTCTGCCCGTCGTCTCGATTTGGCTCCACCATCTCCTGAGCAATCAGCTTTTCCTCTCTGAAAGCCCTCTTGAGAAAGCTCGCTTTCCCGTTGGGCCTCCCGAAGATTACCGAGTGCCTCGCCTTCTGACACTCCAAAGAGCTTTTGTCGCAAAACTTGAGAATCACATCCTCCGGCATCATCTCCCACGGGTCGGGGTGGAAGTAGTGCCTGGGGGTCAACACACGTTTACCATCCCACTGACGGCTGAGCTGGGAGAGATGAAACTTGTTGTCGAGTCGGAGACCGTCGTAGGGGAGAAGGTTCTTGGCTACCTTACGGCTGTTTCGGCCGTAGAGGTAGACGAGTTCGCCTCCGTTGATCGCCGTCTCCCAGTCGATGATCTTTCCGCCGCCCTTGAGTCCGAGATGTCCAAGCTCTGTGATGAACAGTTCAAGCTCGTGGTAGTAGTCTTCATTCGCTAGGGAGAACATCTTTGGAAAGTTGCGGAAGGGCTGGGGGTCGATCCGAATCCCGGCTGCCCGAGCCAAGTTCAGAGCGGTTCCCCATCCGTCGACGAACGATGCGTTGATCTCGAGGATGTGCAAGACATCCTCTGTGAAGTAGGCGT
>PFPK01000040.1:0-2393 GCA_002793015.1 Candidatus Magasanikbacteria bacterium CG_4_10_14_0_2_um_filter_37_12
ATCCTTATCATTTTCGTTTATCGGTGGAATATTTTTTTTTTCCAAAACAATCCTAATATTGTCTTCGTCCTGAGTATAACTAATTATCTCAAACCACCGTGTGGTTCTTGTTGGCAGAAATATTTCTGCAATAGACTCTTCATTTTCCTGCATATTATTTGAATGAATTAAGAATTATCCTCATCCAAATTGTAGCCTATTTTGTTCGGTTAATTCAGGGATATTGCGTATGACCCCATTTTGTCTATTAACTCATAAAAATCAACATATCACCAAAAGTATTTGCAGTTCTACCTGGTAACAAAATTGCTGAAATTACTAGCGAAGAAATAGCCAAAGGTCTATATGGCGAAAACTGGACAGCATCTGTAGTAAATGTTCCAGATTTCTTCTTCGCCAACTTCAAAAAAATTTCTCCCATCACTGATATTGTTCCTCACGATGGAATGATCTTCACAGTAAAAGGACACAGCCAAAAACGAATATTTTATGTTAAAAATGGGATGACATATAAAATTGACGACGAACTTCCATTTTTTGTAAAAAAGGATGTTCAATACTTAAGTCAGGATGCATTTCATGTAATTCCATATTCTAAAAAAACTATAATAACTACATCAATTGTAGAAAACCCAACACAAATGTAAGTACAAAATATTAATTTAAAAACAATCCCGATTTATTCGAGATTGTTTTTTTGTTATATGATATATGTTATATGTTTCATGATCAATATCGATAGTGTTCTGATTTATAGGGGCCATTCTTATTAATTCCTAGATAATCAGCCTGCTCATCAGTCAGCTCAGTCAGCTTCACTCCAATTTTTTCTAGATGCAGACGTGCCACTTCTTCGTCTAGATGTTTTGGTAGACGATATAGACCAACTTCATAATCATTTTTCCATAGCTCAATCTGAGCCAACACTTGGTTGGAAAAACTATTACTCATAACGAAGCTTGGGTGTCCAGTAGCACAGCCTAGATTCATTAGTCGTCCTTCAGCAAGGAGATAGATTGAATTACCCGCTGAAAAAGTGTACTTGTCTACTTGTGGTTTAATATTTATTTTTTGGGCTCCCGATTTGTTGAGCTGATCAACTTGAATTTCGTTGTCAAAATGTCCGATGTTGGCAACTATTGCTTGATCTTTCATCTTTTCCATATGTTCGAGACGAATGATATCTTTGTTGCCAGTAGTGGTGATATAAATGTCTGCTCTTCCTAGAGTATCTTCGACAGTAGTCACTTCATAGCCATCTACAGCTGCTTGTAGAGCACAGATAGGATCTATCTCTGTTACGATCACTCGTGCGCCTTGTCCATCGAGAGCTTGGACACAACCCTTACCAACGTCTCCATAGCCACAGACTACGACGACTTTCCCACCAATCATCACATCCATAGCACGATTAAGGCCATCAATCACAGAGTGACGACAACCGTAAATATTATCAAATTTTGATTTGGTAACAGAGTCATTAACATTGATTGCGGGGAAAAGAAGAATTCCTGCATCAGCCATTTGTTGCAACCTGTGGACACCAGTCGTTGTTTCCTCACTCACACCTTTGATATTTTTGGCGACCTCTGTCCATCTGGTAGCATTTTTGGAGTACTCTTGTTTCAGGCAATTCATCAACTCTCGTAAATCTTCTTGCTCTCCTGAATAATCCTTTTCAAGCAAACTTGGATTTTTCTCAATTTCCACACCCTTGTGGATCATCATGGTAGCGTCACTCCCATCGTCAACAATCATGCCAGGCCCATTACTCTTACCTCCATCTGAATCGGAAAAATCCAGAGCGCATTCTGTACACCACCAGTATTCTTCTAGTGTTTCTCCTTTCCAAGCAAAGACGGGAATACCAGCCTTGGCAATAGCGGCAGCGGCGTGATCTTGGGTAGAAAATATATTACAACTTGCCCAACGGACATTGGCACCAAGAGCAACAAGAGTTTCAATCAAGACAGCAGTCTGAATAGTCATATGGAGACTACCCATAATGTTCACATTTTTCAAAGGCTGTTCACTAGTATATTTTTTTCTTATCGACATGAGTCCTGGCATTTCTTGTTCTGCTATATTAATTTCTTTGCGACCAAAGTCAGCAAGTGAAATATCGGCAATCTTATAATCCATATTGATAATTTTTAAAATTTGAAAACGATTTTAATGATTTAGCCACTATGGACTAGAAATCCATAGAATAAATTTCTTTGAATTACGAAACACCCCAAATTGTCATTCTGAACTAGTTTGTTCAAATCAAGCTATCTAGAGCAACCTGTCCGCCGAATTGGAGGATTGGTGGGTTGGTGGAAATTATGTAGAAACAATGACCTAAAGACCAGAGAATTAACCCATCTAAATTGGGAAAAATAAATTTTAAT
>PFPK01000040.1:2409-34206 GCA_002793015.1 Candidatus Magasanikbacteria bacterium CG_4_10_14_0_2_um_filter_37_12
TTTTTTTGAAAATTTCAAATTTTCAATCATCCCCTCATTATCACAAATCCAATGTAACCCAAATAAAGCAAAACAAACAAAACGCCTTCTATTCTTCTAAGCGTATGCTTACCATGTTTGCCACCAATAAACATAACAAAAAATAACAAAACAGCTGAGCCTAACGTAAACAAAATATCAATATTTGCGGTCTCTTGTACTTCCATTGGTTTGATAATCGAAGTCACACCAAGTACCCAAAGAATGTTGAAAATATTTGAACCAATAACATTTCCAATTGCCAAATCTACTTGTCTTCTATAGGCAGCAATAGCAGATGTGATAAACTCGGGAAGTGAAGTACCTACAGCAGTGATAGTGAGACCAATCAGCAGTTCAGACAACCCAGCCATTCTAGCTAATATAACAGCGTTGTCAACTAAAATTTTTCCTCCCACAAACAAGCAAATCGAACCACCCAAAATAAAAGAAATTGATATTGTCCAACCATAAGTATCTACCTCATTATTATGTTCGCCCTTTACCTTGGTCAAGCCGTAAGTGTAATACAAAAATATCAGAAAAAAACTAACTAATATAATACCATCGCCAACAGTCAAAATATTTTTAGTGCTTCCACCAAAAAAAATGTCGTTAATCAAAACATACAGTACAAAAACAGTCAAAACCCCAAAAGGGATTTCTTTCCATACAGTGCCCTTCTTGACAGAAATAGGATAAATTATGGCCGCAACACCAAGAACTAGGAGAGTGTTGGCAATATTACTGCCAATAATATTACCAAGAGCAATATCAGACGAACCCTTCAGAGCTGAAAAAAAATTAACAACAAGCTCTGGAGCCGATGTCCCAAATGCGACGATAGTGAGACCGATGACCAATGCAGAAACATTCAATTTCTTGGCCATGGAAGATGCTCCTCTAACAAAAATATCACCTCCAACCAACAAAATTGCCAGACCAATGACTACAAAAAAAATAGCTAACCACATAAATAATTATCAATAAAAGTGCAGTTATTATACTTAATATAACAAAAAAATACAACCGTTAGCAAATGCAATAATAAAACCCCTGGTAAACACCTAGAGGCTTTTTATCCCACAAACTTCTAAGTCTTCAATCTTTTTGGATCAAGTGCTGTGGCCTCTGAAATAGCAAACTGTCTAAAAATTGTATTATTTCCATCTTTGTCTTTGCCATGAAGAGCAAGAATCAATCCTGGTGGATCACTCTCCGATTGGCCAACCACGTGATATTCTAGAGTAGTTGGTTCGCCTTTTTTGGGAGCAGAGGTGTACATTACTCTTTGGCCATCATGAAAAGACCTGTTACCAACCTCAAATTTACCACGCACCCCAGCTTTCATATTTGCCTGACGAGCTTCTAGTTTATGTCTTCCTCTTTTTCTTTTGGCAACCAATGCAATAGCTCTACGTCTGGCTCGTTTTTCTTCGGGGGTAAGAGTGTCAACATCAGTATCTAAATCATCTTTTGTTGTGGCACTGGGCGGTTCTAGTGATTGAACCATAAGTGCTCTACCACTACCACTATCCATTGTTCTGGATAATTCATCAGAACCAGTTGTTGAAATTTTTCCAACTGGATTAAAAGATACTCCCATTTCTTTTTTTGGAAGACTTGGAACTGCTCCTACAGTAATTGGTGGAAGATCCGCAGTAGTCAATCTTTTTGTTCCGTTGCCTTCAAAAGGCGCTGGTTGAGTAAAATCTCCAGCATCTTTGGCTGTTCTGGTTGGTCCTTTTGCCACACTCACTTTGTCTGCTCCGGTTATTTCCAGTCGCACTTTTCCTGTCTCTTCAACTTTTAGAGTAAAAGTTGTTGATTTCCATCGATCATCACGCACTCCCACTTCTGTAGTGTATCCCCCGCCTTTCAGTAAATGAACCCCGTTCTTTTTGCCTAATTCTAAAATTAACTCTGTCAAAAGACGATCTGAATCACCATCAATACCATAATCTTTTTTGGCTTGATCAAAAATTTTGTTGAATAATTTTTCATCTGTTCTTTTTATTTTTTCAAATAAATGACGGACAAGCCTATAAAATCCATCGCCTTTCTCGGCAGTTTGTGAAAATGTTCTTTCTTCTGAAAAAGATTCACCAGCGTCTTTTTCTGTGGTAACTTCCAAGATGCCAACATCGATCTCGGCTGGTCTGACGTGACTGGTCACATCTATACTAACTTCATGTTGTGTCTCAGCACCACTGCCTTGGTCATCTGGCAGTGGTGTCGGAGCTTGCTTGTCTGTTTTGCTGAATTGAGAAGAAATGCCCAAAGCCAAACCTACTCCTACTGTAGCTCCTCCAATCCACTTGCCAACACGCCTCCATAATGATTCTCTCTTTTGTGCTGGCAACTTAGAATCAACTGCTTGAGGTTCAATTTGTTGAGGTTCAAAATCAACAGGGTCATTCGTGCCAATTTGACGTACGCGTATTGCTACGTCCAACAAATTTTTTTGTATTTCCCTAGACAAATTTTCATAAATCGCAGACTTGAGTATTTCACGTACCTGTCCATCCAGAACAACCCCGACTACTGCACCAGCTTCTATCAATCTATCACGAACATACTTCTCCCAATTTGTCTCAGCTATGCCTTCTCTAGCCACTGAATCGTCATCTCCAGTGTCATCTGATTCTAATCCCACTGGTAGCACAGAAACATAAGGATCTGTGTCGTGCTCGGCTTTTTTTATTTCTATCACCAATACCGTGGTGTTGTCTCCTTCTTTCTTTCCAGGTTCTTTATTTATAGAGACATCTTCTGCTTCTAATTCTGAAGTTTTTATAATATAAGAATCCGCAACAATACGCTCACGAATTAAGCTGAGCAAAGCATTTTGAATTGCTTCTGCCCCTTTATTTTCTTGACATATTTTTTCTATTTCATAATCACTAACCACATCCCCCAGTGAATCTGAGGCAAGTATAACTACATCTCCAACCTGCATTTTCATAGAATGAAAACCTGCTTGGGATTCTTGTGAAGAGCCAGTGTCATTTAATTTATCGGAATTTTTTTTTATACCAAGCCAACCAAAAATAATATTTTTATTGCTAGCAAAATCTTTAAAATAAGCAACTTGTGTGCCATTTGTGGCTTTGACCAAGGCTGTGGCTAAATTTTGTGTTTCACTTCTAGCTTCTGTCAAAAGCTTTCCCCCGCGAGCTACGTGAATAGAAGAATCACCCCACCACCCCTCTGTCATCTCTATTTCTCCTGTTTTATGATCCACTGCAATCCGCACAGCTACGGCACAGGCCTTACCATCTGGTACATCTTGCGTGGCTTTTTTGTCAGCATTTGCAAAAGCTTGCTCCATTGTTGTTTTGTTCTGTAAACATTGAGAAATTTCCCTATTGACTACTGTACTAATTTTGACCCCAACTCCTTCACCACCATGTCCCCCAGCAGCGTCAACAACACCACCAGTCATAACATGATTTCCTTCATCTGTCTCATAAGTACCAACAAATAGGCTGTCTTGGTTTTCCCCATTATGCCTTGTGTCGAGACCATACTTCGATTTAGGACCACCGTAGTCAGTCGATCCTACCACAACCGCCACATGTTTTCTACCAAGAGGAATTTCTAGTTTAACAATTCTTTCTTCCTCTGGTATATCTGCAATTTCTTTCCCCAAATTTTCTTTATTAAAAAGCAACCTTCTAATGCCAGAAGTAAATCTTTCATATTCTCTGGCCAAACTCCATCTTTCTCTTTCTATAATGCTTTCATCGTTTGCCATATATTTTATATAAAAAACAGAATTTAGATATATCTCATAAAAAAACCACCTAAATATTCGTGTGGCTATATACGTTAGGCGGCTGCGTCCATATCTTCATTTGTGCTATCTATGTAACCAAGCCGTGGGTCAGACCGCAATCTTTTCAAACCTCTTTCAATATCGGGGCTATCTAAACCGCTCACATGGACTACTGACGATTGCCCATCACCGATATGATCGACACATGTGTCATCTAGTGACCGTCTATTCTTAGTTGCTAATGAATTATGCAATTCAGCACGATATTTACTGACCTGCTTACGAATATCTACAATTTTCCTATCCAAATAAGCAATTTCTTGGTCAATTCTTTGATCTTCCTGGGAAACCTTCTTCCCAAAAAATCGTCTCTTGAGGCCTGACAAAAATCCTTTGTCATCTTTTTTATTTTCTAGAGCAACCTTTTTGGCAATAAATATTTCTAACTCTTGCTCTAAACGAGAAAGAGAGCCACGCAAGGATGTTTCCTTATCTGTGATTGGTCTTTCTGCCCCAAATTCAGGCATTCTGGCAATCCTCGCCCGTGTGTCTGCAATGGCAGGGCCTCTTTTTCTGTCTTGTGTAACTACTGGCGGAGTTGGAGGTCTTCTTTCACGACGACTAAGATGTTCTCCCTTTTCTATCCTATCTGAAACCAAAAACCTGTCGGGCCTTCCACGCTCAAAATTTCCAGCAGGAGATTTTTCAAAAAAACCAAAAACCATACAAGTAACAAAATGATTATTTTTTCTCAAAATGCTAAAAAACATATATATTATAGTACATTTTAGAGCTTTTGTCAACATGCATGCATCTTTCTATCATTTTAGCTTAGATTAGATACGATAATTCTAAAATAAATTTTTGTCATCCAGATACCAGTCGTTGATTGAAATGATATAACATGTTAGAATAGATAAAATGTTTATAATTCTCTCACAAATAAAGAAAACAATTTATTGAATGCTAAAAAAAAACAAATAGACACAATAATTGGATTGGCCAGATCTCTACAATCTGCCGAAGCTCTCACTACTTTAGCAACAGAGAGCCCAATGTCTAACCTGCTTATTTTGTTTAATTTGAAAAACTTATGCATTCAGAATCAAAAACATTACCAAAATTGATCGTCCTCCTCGGTCCAACTACCTGCGGTAAAACTGAATGGAGTTTGCGTCTTGCAAAAAAAATAAATGGCGAAATAATATCTGCTGACTCAAGACAAATTTACAAAAACATGAGCATCGGTACTGCCAAGATACTGGGCGTTTGGGAATGGAACGGTCTAAGGAGAACATATGTAGTAGACGGCATCTTTCACCATTTGATTGATTTTCTCAACCCTGGAAAAACTTTTACAGTTGCCGAATTCCGTGACCGCACTATCAAGCATGTCAAGTTAATTATCAAAAACAAAAGAATACCCATCATTGCTGGTGGAACAGGAATGTATATATCCTCAGTAGTTGACAATTGGCACATTCCTCAAATTGGAGCTAACAAAAAACTTCGCCAGAGTCTAGAAGAAAAATCATGTGAAGAATTGACTGATTTGCTGGGCAAGATGGATCAAGACATCATTAAAACAATTGACCAAAAAAACAAACGTCGCTTGATTCGTGCCTTGGAAGTTTGTATAATGAGTGGCGAGCCATTTTCAAAACAGAGAAAAAAAGGAGAACCAATTTTTTCTATACTCCAAATTGGTATTGATACAGACAAAGAATTGTTGGATGCCAGAATCAATGACCGAATAGACAATATGATCCAGAATGGTCTAGTCGATGAGATATCTAAACTTCTCAAACAAAAATATAGTTGGAATCTTCCTAGCATGAGTGGAATAGGATACAAACAATTCAAAGGATACTTCAAAAATGAGTATGGTCTAGAAAAAGCAATCGAACTTTTGAAAAGAGATACCAGACATCTTGCTCGTAAACAACTTACTTGGTTTCGTCGTGATCAAAGAATCAAGTGGTGCAAAACATATGATGAAGCTGAAAAAATGGTAGATGAATTTTTAGCTAAATAATCACATAATTACAACAATAATAATTTTCAAAGTTAATTACCAACGACTCGGCCGGTGGCTTATGGGGCTACCGACACTGTCGGGCTATTTATAAAGAACATCAGGGTGTTGTTAAGCCCTCTATAAAAACTTTCTTTCTTCGACGGGTTGGAAACCAACTGGCTTTGCCAGTGGATTACTTTAAGTATTCAATTTATTTTTTAATATGGTTACAATTCCACTATACACTCTCTTATTTATATACTTTATATTCTTAATTATATTTGTTACTTTTTCAATTATTAATTTTTATCATATCATCGCCACAGCATCTTTCACCTCCGTTACTTTTATTACTTCCTTTTTTATTTTTGCAATTTCAATCTTGACTCTTTATCTTACCTGGAATTTACTAACAAATGTAAATTGGCAAACAGATATAATCTTATTTGCTAAAGATACTTTCACAGGACCTATAGAATTCTAATATTAATATGCATCTATCTGAATTGATCAACCAAAAATCATACGAAAAAGTAATCTATAGATTAAGAAGACACCCAATTACTTTTATTCCAATATTATTTTTATCCTTAGTGTTACTTTTTGTACCAGTGTTAGTTTACTTTTTGATTGAAAGTTTGTACCCAACATTTTTACAAGGAATAGTAGCATACCCTTTGTCTATTTTGATAGGAAGTGTTTATTTTTTAAGCATGTATTTATTTTTTTATGTGCGATTCTTGGATTACTACCTCGATGTCTGGATTGTAACCAATGATCGTATAGTCGACATAGAACAACACGGTCTTTTTTCACGGACTACCACAGAACTTGATCTATTCCGAATCCAAGATGTTACAGTAGAAATGAGGGGGTTCTTTTCTACTATTTTTAATTATGGAGAAATACACATCAAAACAGCTTCAATCAATACGGACATTATTTTTAAAAATGTTCGGCAACCAAACAATGTTAGAGAAGATCTAGTCCATCTGTCTGATGAAGATCGCAAATACCACATGGGCGCCGCTATCAATGAATAATATGTTTTCCTGGTTTTCCAATATAGATTTATATTTGCAAATAACATTTGTATATCTGATTATAATCAATGCTACAACATTTTTTTATTTTGGTATTGATAAAATAAAGTCGCAATTCGGTAAAAGAAGAATAAACGAAAAAATGCTCTGGACTCTTACTCTTGTTTGTGGGTCTGTCGGGGCTCTTTTGGGGATGAGTTTTTTCCGGCATAAGACAAAGAAAGTATCTTTTCAAGCTGGGATTGCGGTGATTTTAGCGTTGCAGATTGTTGTACTAATATTTTTCTTTAATTAATTTTCACTACAAAACAAAAAAAATACACTCTGTACAAGAGGGTATTTTATTTTCAAGTCTGCAATCTTCTGGCTGTAGCCCATAGACCAATATTACTTCGGCACAAAAGCCATGAGTCCAGCAATACGAGATTGCTTCACGGCCCTGGCCACTTTACGTTGATGATTGGCACACAGACCACTTCTTCTTCGTGGGGCAATCTTCATATACGAAGACACAAAACGACGAAGAGTCTGAACATCTTTGTAATCAATCTCTACGATGTTGTTCAAACAAAAATAGCATTGTTTATCAGTGTTTTCGGTTTTTTTAGTTTGCATAAATCAAAATTTCGTTTTTGAAGTTCGTTTAAAAAATTAAATTTTCAAACATCTTCGACTGGTTAATTAGTTGTCTGATCGTACAGAATCGAGACCTTTAAAATGGAATATCTTCTACCTTAATCTCTCCGCCCATGTCTTCTGGTGCTGGAGGTGCGTCGTCATTGTTAGCCAAAGAATGTGTGGAATTGGCCGTCTCGCTACCACGAGGGCCGTCGAGCATAATCATGTTGTCAACAATAATCTCTGTACGGTATCTTTTTACACCGTCGTTACCTACCCAGTCACGAGTCTGTAATCGTCCTTCTAGATAAATCCGTCTACCTTTGCTAAGATATTGTCCGGCTATTTCTCCAATCTTACCCCACAAAACACAATTGTGGTATTCCACAAATTCTTGTTTTTCACCTGATTGATTGGTCCACACTCTGTTGGTGGCGACCGACAAACTAGCCACAGTCTTGCCCGTAGTTGTAGTACGGACTTCTGGGTCGCGTGTCAATCTGCCTAGTACGGTAGCTCGATTGAGATCCATAGAAGATAGAATTAAAAATTAAGAATAACTAATTATATGTTGTCTAGATCTTGTTCTAGTAGTTCGTCTAACTTCTTATCAATGTCAACCATTTTGATCTCTTCTTTTACTGGTTCTAATATTTTTTTGTCCTCTACTTCGGCTTCTACTTCTTCGATAACAACTGAAACAGGCTCTTCTGAAATTTTTTCAGTTTCTTCCTTTATAAAAGTAGGTTCTACCATTGGTTTGTCCTTCATTCCAGGAACTTCAAAACTCTGTCCGCCTAACGGCTGGACTGGACGATCATGAATACTGGAAAAAGTAGTAATAGTTTTTATTCTACCAGTGAACTGTTTGTCTCTTTCTGCTCGAAGTACTGGATTGTAAACAGTGATGACAGAGCGCAACAAATCACGGTTGATATTAAGCAAAACACGCAATGGGGCAATAACTTCTGGTTCAGCTTGAAATTGGATCAAATGAAAATAGCCATAGCGAATAAGACGAATTGGATAAGCCAAACGGCTCTTCCCTTTGTCTTGGTGTGTCACTGCGGTGCCACCTTTTTCTTCAATTAGTTTTTTGGTGTCTTCTACCTGGGCCATGACTTCTTCATCGGTCATTGTACCAGGTAAAATACAAAGTAATTCGTAATTTTTCATAACAATTTATTGTATAGGTTGATGGAAGTTACATTAATCCCAACAAAAAAGTGTTGTGGGATAAACCTCCTTATATGTAATTCTTTGTTCTTACTATTCTCTCTACCTGCGATCGACCTGCAAGTTAGTAAGTATGCTGATAAATCATAATAAGCTCAATGAATATACCAGAAAGTATAAAATGTGTCAATACAGGGCAAAAAATGAGTTCATAATAAATAAATTGTTTATTTTAAGGTTAGTTTTTGAACAAGTCCACACAAAATTGTCTATTCTTTCCCATACTGCGTATTTATTCTCTGTTCAAATAAATTATATAATGACTTGGCCCCTTCATCTGTGTGGGCTATGGCAGTGAACCAAAATTTTTCATATTCAGGCACAACTGAAACCAGAGGGGCATTCACCCCATAACTGTCCAAAAACCCTACCCACTTCTAATTTCTTCACATAATATCTGGCAATCAGTGCGTTTAGTCTGGAATCATAAAAATTTATAATCATACTACAGACTAACATCAAGAAAAAAGCTGTTAAACTAAAATAAAATATGGTATCATTAATCTACAACTAAGACATAAATTATATGCTCCCAAAAAATATTCTAACAAAATATTTGTTAGATTTTGCCAACTTATCCGAAAAACAAATAGAATCTTATACAAAAAAAGCCGTATTGTCTGAAAAAAACTTAGAACAGTACCTACTAGAAGAAGAAATCATCAACGAATCAGCACTTTATGATTGGGCAACCAAAGAAATAGATGTCCCTCTAGCAGAAATAAATACCGTTGATATCCCCAAAGAAACTTACGAACTTATCCCCCAACCTCTGGCAGAAACACACCAAATCATTGCTTTCCAAAAAACAGAAACAGAAATTCACCTTGCCATGGGGGACCCGCTCGATATCCAAACTATTGAATTTATTGGGCGAAAAACTGGCCTAACACCAAAAGTTTTTCTAATAAAGCCGTCTGTCATAAAACGTGCTCTTCGAATTTATCAATCTAGCCTGGAAGACACCTTCAAAAGTATCAACCCACAACAAAAAAATGCAAACACAGAATTAGAAAAAGCCGCCGAAGAACTACCAATCATTAATATTGTAAAAAGTATTCTCGAACATGCTGTCTATGAGGGAGCCAGTGATATTCATATTGAGCCAACTGAAAAAGAAATAATTGTCCGCTACCGAGTAGACGGGATACTTCGTAATATGATGAACCTGCCCACGTCTGTTCAGAGAGGGATCATTGCTCGTATAAAAATACTAGCCAATTTAAAAATTGACGAACACATGGTTCCCCAAGATGGACGCTTCAAAATACAGCTACAAGACGACAAAGTATCTTTCCGAGTTTCCATCATGCCTGTTTATGATGGCGAAAAAATCGTTATGCGTCTCTTGCAAGAAGGTCAAAAACCACTGTCCTTAGATGAACTAGGATTTTTAGCAGAACCAAAAAGAAAATTGGAGCAAGCAATTGAAAAACCCCACGGTATGGTTTTAGTCACTGGTCCTACTGGATCTGGAAAAACCACTACACTTTATTCTCTTCTTGGGATTTTGAACCAACCAGATGTCAATATCTGCACCATTGAAGACCCAATCGAATATCATGTCAAAGGTATCAACCAAAGCCAGGTCAACACAAGAGTTGGTTTCACTTTTGCTGGAGGACTTAGAGCATTCCTTCGCCAAGATCCAGACATTATCATGGTAGGAGAAATTCGAGACAAAGAAACTGCTGAGATTGCTATTCATGCAAGCATGACTGGTCACTTGGTACTATCCACCCTCCACACTAATGATGCGCCAGCTACTCTGCCTCGTCTACTCGATATGGGAATTCCACCATTCTTAGTCGCTTTTACGACCAACATCATTGTAGCTCAGCGTCTGGTCAGAAAAATTTGTGACAAGTGCAAACAAGAATTTACTTTAGAAAAAAAAGCCATCACCCAAATTGAAAAGATGTCAGATATCAAAAAAATTGTAGCTCTTTTTAAAGCAAATAATATTTCCCTCGGTTTAGAAGAAAAAAAAATGGAAAACATAGTTTTTTATCGTGGCAAAGGATGCCGGGCATGTGGCGATACAGGTTACAAAGGGCGAATTGGAATATATGAAGTTTTGGATATCGACAAAGAGATGTCAGACTTGATAAATAGTAATGCCAATGCTCAACAAATCAGAGTTCAAGCAGAAAAGCAAGGTATGACTACCATGCTTCAGGATGGTATTATCAAAGCAAAACAAGGCGTTACCACAATTGAAGAAATCTTGAGAGTGACTAGAGAATAATAGAATCAACACAAAATCCAAAACCAAAAACAGATTAATTATCAAATCCCGATATACAGACATTCTAATTTTGATATTTTGAATCTAAAATTTATTTTGTATTTGCTGTTGTTTGGTATAGTTTTGGATTAAAAAATTTTATGAGAAAATTAACAAATTTTGAAAAAAAAACAAATGAATGGATAACTGTCCACCTTTCTCGTATTTCTTTTATCCAAAAAATATTTTTTGTTGACCACTTGCGTGTTATGATTCATGCAGGGCTATCACTGGTCGATTCGCTAGAGATATTACACAAAGAGACCAACAACAAAGGTTTCCAAAAAATAATCGGCGAAATAAAAAAGCAAGTAAGTGAAGGAAACCAATTCAGTAATGTACTTAGTAAATATCCAAAAGTGTTTCCTCCTATTTATGTAAAAATGATTTCTGCTGGTGAAATGAGTGGAAAACTAGAAAATGCCCTTAGCCAAGTAACGATACAAATGCAAAAAACTCAACAGCTTCGTTCAAGCATTCGTGGGGCAATGATTTATCCAGCGGTGGTAGTCTCAGCCATGATTGGAATTGGCGTCCTCATGACCACTGTAGTATTGCCAAAGTTAATCACAATATTTAATGAATTTGATTCTGAACTTCCTTTGGCAACCAAAATTCTTATTGCCGTCACCCAATTTATCAGTAACCCGCTCAACCTAATTCTGGTGATAGTAATACTTGTTTTTACAATAACTGGTTTTATTTCACTGCTCAAAAAATCACCATCCTTCAAACGCCTAATCCACAAAATAAATTTGCACGTCCCTATTTTTGGAGGAGTAATAAAAAAAATAAACCTTGCTCGCTTTTCAATGACTCTTTCTTCACTTATGAAAAGTGCCATCCCAATTATAGAAGCTGTCAATATCACTGCAGACACTTGTAGTAATATCCTATATCAAAATTCACTGCACAAAGCTAGCGAAGAAATAAAAAGCGGGGTGCCACTATCCGAAATACTCCGCAGAGACGATAATATTTTTCCACCAATGGTCACAGAGATGATCATGGTAGGAGAACAAACTGGAGAAATTGACAATTTATTGACCGAGCTAGCAAACTTCTACAGCTCAGAAGTAGACAAAACCATGAAAAACTTTACAACAATAATTGAGCCTGTGCTCATCATCATGCTTGGCATAGCGGTTGGTGGTGTGGCCGTTGCCGTAATCATGCCAATGTATTCATTAGTCCAAAATTTTTGATAATATATGTTCAACCAAATATTTCCAAACGCTTTTGGTCTGGATATTGGCGATCTCTCGGTAAAAGCAGTACAGCTAAAAAATGTCTCTGTGGGGCATAAGAGACCAGAATACAAAATCACCAATACAAAATCTAGAATTCTACCCTCAGGATTGATAGTTGATGGAGAAATTCAAAAACCAGAAGAAGTGCGCTCCGAAATACAAAAAATGTTGTCCTCCAAAGAAAAAGGTGAGCAACCAATAAGAGGTTCCTGGGTCATGGCGGCCCTACCAGAGACCAAAACTTTTCTGCGTCATATTGAAATACCAAAAACTCCGGAAGAAATAACCGAAAAAGACATTCTGGATGTTACAAAAAAACATATCCCATTTGATGAAGGAAGTTATTATTTTGATTGGCAATATATCCGTAAAAAAGATGAAACCCACACTTCTATCCTAGTAGGGGCGACTCAAAAAAATATTTCTGACATGTATACTTATTTGCTAGAAAGCTTGAACCTGGGGATAATTGGGCTAGATATAGAGGCTCTTGCCATTGCCAGATCTATGATCACTGCTTCCAAACAGTACGAAGGCGAAGCAAGAGCCATTCTGGATATAGGGGCAACTCACTCTAGTTTAATAATATATGATCATGATATTATCCAATTTAGCAAATCTCTACCTTTTTCTGGGGAATTGATCAACACTATATTTGAACAAACGCTACACATCACTCACCAAGAGGCAGAAGACAAAAAAAAAGAACTTGGTTTTGGTTATGATGAAAAACATGGCCAAATCTTGCAATTATTATCACAAACCATTGATAACTTAGTAGAAAATATTACAGAAGCCATTGATTTTTATCAAACTCGTTTTGTGAACCCAAATAACATCACCCACATTACTATGTGTGGAGGAGGTGCACTCATAAAAAAATTGCCAGAGATTATAACAAAAAAATTAAGCATTGAGTGCACCCCAGGACATGTCTGGAAAAACCTTTCGTCAAAGGAACAAAAAGATGATGGCGGAGAATATTTGAAATTTGCAACAGCCATTGGATTGGCTCTGCGGGCGGCAGACAACCCTTTTGCCACTAACGACACTATATAAATATGGATCCAACTAGATTGAATATCGCCCCAACACAAAAAAAGGATTACCTATCCAAAATTCTTTATGTCCAATTTTTTAAAACAGCTATAGAAATTTTACTAATTTTTGTTGCTGTGTTTGGGATTGCCCTCCTAGGCACACAGTCTATTTTGCAAAATTATTTTTTTTATTCTACCGCCCAGATAGCTGTCAATGGCCCTGTACACACTGCACCAAAATGCAAATGCAAAGAAATAAATAAAACTATTAGCAATGTAGAAGAAATTCAAAAAAATTATGTACAATGGACACAAATAATGCAAGAACTTGGTGCTTTCGTTACTCCTAACATATCGCTGTCTCTAATAAACATCAACAAAAATAATCAAAAGATAATTATTTCTGGACAAGCAAAAACAAGAGAAGACCTGTTGACCATAAAAGAGAGCCTCGAAAAACTCGACTACATAAACAAAATTGATATTCCTCTAGAACAACTAATAAAACAAAAAGAGGTTCCTTTTGTATTCAATACAACAATCGAATTATAAATAATATGAAAAAATTCTCCGTAAATAAACAACTGATATTGACAAATATAGGAATTTTTATCATTATTATTTTGATAATGGTTCTCATTGTTATTCCAACTTTCAAAAAAATCAGCACACTCCAAAAACAAATCAAAGATATTCACCAAACAATGGAAGAAGACTATCAAAAAGTCAAACAAACAAAACACACTCTAAGTGAAATAAAAAACGTGGAAAAAGAAATAGAAAATATTCAAAAAACTTTCATAAATCCTGGCCAAGAATTGGCAATCATCACCGAACTAGAAAAATTGGCTGAAAAATACCATATAACACAGACACTACATGCCAGCGCTACAAATTTCAAACTGCCGGACGGAGACGGTATTGACTATACTTTTTCTTTTTTAAACCACGGTACTTTTGAAAACCATATGTTATTTTTGAAAGATCTAGAACAATTACCATACTATGTAAATATAGGAGGATTACAATGGGAAAAACGTGCTGGAAATCTTGATATAGAAACACCTCTTACTCTTAAATTTGATGGACACATTTATGCACAAATTCCAAATAAAAAATAAAAAAAAGATCAAGAAAATCCCCGGCTGGGCTGAGGATAAACAATATTCCAAATTAAAAGGCGTTAGATTTTTTTTGATTTCCTTTTTAATGGTCATTTCAATAGCCACCATCTTTGGGTTATTTAATGTCTACCAATCCATGACTACAGCCATAGAACAAGTCCAAAACGCTATTTATATAAAAACAGAACTAAGTGATGAGACTATTAATTTTGAAAAATACGACAAAGTCAAAGCTAATCTGGAAATAAAAAATAATGCCAGTGCATTGACAAATGTTGTTGATCCGTTTAACATGGTGTCCCAAGAAGAAAGCGCTGAAATAACACAGTAATTTTTGAATAAATTGATAATAATGTTGAAACACCAATAATCGTGTTTCAATTAGCTTGTGACAAAATGCCCAACCAAATCTTATAAATTAATCTAGAATGTATCTCTCAATCAAAAATTATGAATACTTATGCTTTCCAGCTCGGACGAGAACAAAAAATTTCCATTGCCGAAATAACGGCATTTTTTTTGCACGAAAATATAAAAGTAATTTCTCAAAAGCATATCAATCAATTTTTAATCGTAGAAACCAAAAAACCACTGGATGCTAATAAATTAATTTCTAGACTTGGTGGGACGATAAAGATTGGGACTAAACTGGAATGCCCAGATAGTATTGTGAGAGCCATTGTTGACTCACTAGATGAGGACAAGACTGGTAAAGTACATTTTTCTATTTCTGGCACCAACGCCAAAAGAGTTGCTCTAAATGTAAAAAATCAGCTTAAAGAACGAGGGCGGTCAGTAAGATATATCGAAGCCAACAATACTGCCACCATCATTCACAATCATCTGATCAAGAGAAGATCAGATTTTACCATCATCAACAAAAATGTTTTTATGACAGTCGGTGTCCAAAATATTGAGAGTTTTTCTGTACGAGATTATGACCGCCCTGGCTCGGACAATGTCTCGGGTATGCTTCCTCCAAAGTTGGCGAGAATCATGGTCAATCTTTCTCTAGCTACTCCAGAACAAATCATCCTTGATCCTTTTTGTGGTTCTGGGACAGTACTGACCGAGGCGCTTGATCTTGGTTTCAAAAATATTATAGGTTCTGATAATTCTGGGAAAGCCATTGATGATAGCAAAAAAAATATAGAGTGGATAAGTCAAAACTATCAGATATCAGATATCAACTATCAAACACTATTATCTGATGCAACTCAGCTTTCAAAAAAAATAAAACTAAATTCCATTGATGTCATAATTTCCGAGCCATATATGGGTAAGCCTTTGCGGGGTAATGAGCGTCTGGATACTCTGCAAATGCAGACAGCGGAGCTAGGCCAGCTGTATGTCTCGGCTTTTCAGGAATTTTATAAGGTTTTAAAAAAGGGTGGTATGGTAGTTTTTATCATTCCGCAGTTTCGTCATCATGATGGTTGGGTGAAGACAGATTGTGTGGAGAAAATCAAAAAGGCTGGCTTCTTACTAGAGTCTTTTGGTGAGGATGAGTCATTGTTGTACTGGAGGAAAAAGCAATATGTGGGGAGGGGTATATATCGGTTTAGGAAGAAATAGGTTGAGGTTTTAGGTGAAAAATTGAGGGGTTTGTGTATGTACTGTTAAATTTCAATTTCCCCATCATCCCACCAAACTACCAATCCCAAACCCAACCACCGCCGCAAAGGTAGCCAACAAAAACATCTCTAGCCCGGCCTTCCACCACTTACGTTTAGAATAACGAGTTGTAATACTACCAAGTATAAATAGGGCAACCAAGGTAATAGAAATTGATATAGGAACGACCACACCAAGATCAGTAGAGAACAAATAAGGCAACAAAGGGATCGCACCACCAAAAATATAGGAAAACAACATCACCAAACCATTCTTCCAAGGTGAATTGGCATGTTCGGTATGAACTTTCAATTCCCGATAAGCCATTTCGCGAAGCATCAGCTTCTTGTCCTTACTAACCTCTTCGGTCATTTTTTGGGCCATGTTTTTTGACCAGCCGTCTGTCACAAAGAGTCCAAACATTTCCTTTTTTTCTTCTTCTGGATAATTACTAATCTCCTCTCTTTCTTCCGAAAGAATGTTTTGGTTTACTTCTTGTTCAGACTTGTTGGAGAGATATGACCCTAGACCCATGGAAATTGATTCTACGGCAATGATGACTGCCCCAGAGAGAATGACAATCTTCGGTTCATTACTACCGACAGCAATCCCTGTAATAGCCCCCATAGTCGAAACCATCCCATCTTCCATCCCAAAAACTAGCTCCCGAATGGTGGCACCTATACCAGGTAATCGATGGTGAATATAATTTTTATTATTTGGGACGTGCATAACTTGCTTGAACGAAAAATTATACTTTACAACAGCTATTAGTCTAAATAAGAAAAAATAAAAGATCAGTAAATGGCTGGTCTTTTATAAAAAAAATGACGAGTGTGTCATAAGAAATAAAAAACAGCTGTCAATAGCATGATACCTGTCAGAAGATATAGAGAAGCGTAATTTTGTAATTTTTGATGTTCAATAACAAGACCTCGGTGCTGATAGTTCATATATTTGTATTGATGTTTATTTTAGTAAATTTTTGATGATTTTTTGTATTTATATTTATCAGTATAGCACAAAAAAGCGGTTTTGTCAAGATGGATTTTTTGAATATTGACTCTTCACAACCGTGTATATTGAAATGCAAGGAATTATGTTTTTTCATACCCTTCTCGTAGCCGCTGTGTTACTATGCCTAAACTTTTTTCTCCCAACGTATCGGGATTCGACGTCGGGGTGACATTGCCGTACGCGACTTGCGTCGCAGTGTGCAAATTTTCATCTTTTTCATCAGCAATAAGAAACAAATCAACCGTAATATCTTGTTTGCGGAGTGCGTCAACCTGTTGTCTGACAGCAACCGCATTTCCCGAACCACCATCAGCCACTGCCAAGACAATTCGTCGCATACACCAGTGGTTTTTTTTCATCCCGTCTCGTTTCTTTTTAGGCAATGCTTTGATCATTTGTTCTTCTTGTCGGCGTGCATCCGCAATTTGTTGTGCAATCATGGCAAGTGCTTCATCATCGGGTGTGGCACCACCCGCGCCGGCATCAAGCGCACGATAGACGCGTATCTGTTCAGAGGGCCCCCATTGGTCGGTAATTGGTAACACGACTTCTGTCGTAGCACCAAATACAGTTAGACATATTTTGACCGGCATTGGTGATTTGAGATTTTTATTTTTCTTTCGCGAATGTACTGCCGCGCTCATACAGCTATCAATAAGCAAAAATACCATATCTCGTTGGCTTTCTCGTTTTATCACGCCATCAATATTCTCATTCATCGACCCCGACATATCCGCGGCAATATACACTTCATATCCACCAAACCATTCTTCTTTCTTTTGTTTCACCACCTCTTTCATGCCAATATGTGGATCCTGTTCCCCCGCTTTGAGTTCAATATAGCCACTTACCAACTCGTCTTCATCAATATCGTCGGCTTGTGACAATGGTACAGGGCCTCGGTCAACGATACGCTCACGCATATTTTTTTGTACCAATCCCTGCCATTGTTTTTGCGCGTCTTTGAGCACACGCGCGTAGCGTTCGCGTAATTCTTTTATTTTATCAAGAACCTGTTTTGCTTCTTCAGGACTGCAATTGGCTTCACGCGCGAACACGATTTCAGGATGTTCACGTTCTTCTTGTTTTTGTTCTTTTTTGATAATATCATCCAGTGTTTTTTGCAGTTCTTCCTCACTCATCAATCCTTGTTCTTGCTCTCCAAAATCTCCTTCGCCAAGTTCGGCCTCTTGCTCATCTTCATCCACATTCGGATCACCTTTTGGCGTGGCGTCGAGACGTAGCCACTGTTGTTTTTCGCCATCATATGCCCAAAACCATCCATGCAAATTGCCGTCATGCAGGAGTGTCCAACCTTCGGGAGATTTGGTGCGTACCGAATGTTCACCGACAAAACGTATATGAAACCCGTGTTTTTGCAGTGCACGTGCGGCAAGTGTATTTGCTTCATCGCATTTTGCTTGTTTGAGTTCCCACATTTTATGAAAATATTGCGATGTGTCCGATTTGTATACTGCTTCGAGCGATGGGTCTAAACTGTATTCCAAATGGTTGCGAATAAAAGCGGTAATACGCTTTATTTTGACAGCAACAGGAATATTTTCTCGCATAATAGTGTCCACCTTGTCGAGCAATTCTTGCGGAAATGATTCAGGGACATGTTTCGGTTCACCTTCCGGCGGATCAGGTACAATCGCGTCCGGTGCAGGGCCGATGTTCATGTCAAATTGGTACGCAGTATCTACATCACCCTCGACTGAAAGTAAAATAACCACATCTTGATCGTGCACGACATTCCATGATGCGGGCTGTTCGTCACCAAGCCAACGGATACTTGTCTTGTCCGCTGTCCAGGGTCCACCCTGCCAATTGTCTGATCGACCAATAGCAACACTCTTGCCAGCCAGCACCGCTCCGCGGTAGATACGCTTTTTTTCTTCATCAAGTGACTGCGCCGGCAATTCGCGATAGCGTCGCTCACTGCGACTCCACCGGCACGTGGCCGGATCGTAGCTATCATGCGCGACTGACGCGTAATGTCCACCAAAATAGGGATAGGTCATGGCAGTCACATACTCGGGCATACCTTCACTTTTTTCCGGTTCCGGACCGCGCCTTACCTCGTAGCTGTCATGTTCTTCATCGGGCGAGATGTGTATGTCTGTTGTCTGTTCAACCATACGGTTGCGTTCCTCTTTTGCCTGTACCGCGAGCCAGTCCAGACGTGGCAACAATCTATCACGTGTGTATGCCAATTTTGATTGAAAGCCTATGGTCGGTGACGCAAGTACATCGTAGAGATTGACAAATGTATCTTCTTTTTTTGTTTCCAATTTTTGCAACGCAAACAATATGTTTTTGACACGCGGATCAGACACGACATCATCGGCTGACGCGGAAGGATTTTCGAGCAATGTTTGCACGACTGTGTACGCCTCTTGCATGAGTGGTAAGGCATCGGTATCTATCCGAGCCGATTGTCCCATCATTGCACTCTCTACCAGTGCACACACCAGTGGAGAAATTTCACGCTTCCAGGCTGCGTACGCTTCAAGCTGTTCTTTTGTACGCAAAAAATTGTGTGGATTAGCACGCCGGGGCTCAGCTATGTCCTGAGGTTTTTTCATCTCCGATGTTATTTCGTGTATTGTCGGATGTTCGGGGGTTGTCATACGATATAGAAAGACTTATTTCGACTTTGTAATACGAAAAATGCTGTATATTTTGACTTAGTAATGCAAGTACAGCTCTATTTTCTAAAAAAAATCAAGCTAACCGTACTTTGTGTCAAAGGAGAATGAAATGTGTATATCAACAGATACTGTAGGCAAGCACGTTTATTCATATCACATTCATCGAGATAGTGCTACTATTTGGCAAATCTGTCTATCAATAGTATTTCGTGCGGTTCCTTTTAGCAACCCGTGATAACTCCCTATTACGGATGCAAATCTCTCAGATTCCGTACCCATGCGTGCATGCGCCTCAATCTTTTTGAGCATTCGTCGACGCGTCGATGTTCGCAAGATTGTATAGCCCGGACATATAATCTTGCCAAGCCAATCAATACCCTGATGCACCGGTCGAACAAGTATTTTGTTTGGATGTATGACAAGTTGTAATTTTTTCAAAAGAAACTGTTCTATATTGTAAAACAATTGTTCAATATCATCATCAGGCGACAACAAAAATATAACGTCATCCGCATACCGATAATACCACCTTTGCCTGAGATCATGCTTCACAAACCAATCAAATTCGTGCATATAGATATTGGCAAATATCTGACTGGTGAGATTCCCAATCGGCAACCCTTTGCCCGGCTCTTTGCAATAAAAACTTCTCAATACAGTACGCACGAGGGATAAGAAATGTCCATGATGAATACGTTTTGCAATCAGACGATACAATATATCTTGATCAATAGTATCAAAAAATTTCTTAATGTCACATTTCAACGCAATCACATCGTGCGAATAATTTTTTGTACTTTTGCGTATCGCTTTTTGCACGGCACCAATCGCCCGATGCTGCCCGAATCCGGGACGGCATGAAAATGAACAATCCAAAAACCGCGGATGAACTATGGGCAATAAATAGTTGTATATCATGCGATGGACAATGCGATCGCGAACAGTCGCCTTGTGAATGATACGTTCCTTTGGATCGTGCACGGTAAATGAAGTATACTGTCCATGTTCATATAGTCCTTGTGCCAAATCCTCATGAAGAGACAACAGTTCCTTTTCCAACTCAGTAGCCAAATATATCACATCCTTTTTATTGTGCTTACCTTTTGAAAAATCACGCCATGCGGAATATACATTTTCCACAGAACAAAATTCATCCCAATTCATATATGACACAAAAAAATTTGATACCTCATATACAATCTATGCAAAACAATATACCTACCAAAGATGATCCATACTCACCGATTCCGGTCATTCATGAACTCACACGCGTATATACTATACTTCATAATGCTATTCGTGATTTTCCCAAACAGGAAAAATTTAGCATAGGAGAAATGATGGAAAAAATACTTTTGGAGTGTATCGAATCATGCTTTCTCGGCACTACCATGCCACCCGGCTCGTACAAGCTCCACCATATCGCCACTGCATCGGCAAAATTCGATGCACTGAAACTGTTTATCCGCGTCAGTGTAGATATCCATTGCATGAAAGAACAAACGTATACAAAACTTATTCCTATTCTTGGTGACATCGGCAAAATGCTTGGTGGCTGGCTCAATTCGGCAAAAAAAGGTGTGCAAAAGCAAAGTCTAATCCAAAATCAAAACCAAACCTAAGTCCTATTCCTAACTCAATTCCAAATCTATTGTTTGCGCTGGAGGACGAGACGCACAGCGATAACGTCACTACGATTGTCCCGCCAGTCGTAGCCAACGTCCGCGGCTCCACCGTCCTCACGGTCGCCACCGACGAGGCCACTGCGCTCCCCGTCCTCACGGATGACATATCCATCAAAGTGTGTCCATAGATCCTTCTGTCCGTAGTTTTTTGTTTGTGCCATGCCTGCCTGTCCGGCAGACAGGCGTGCGTATTGGTCTTGGCGGATGAGCGTGAATTCGTAGTTGTCTATTTCAGGATCGTTTACATCTGCTATGCCAAGCAGTTCGGCGATGACAGCTTTGGCTCTTTTTGATTGGATACGTTTGTCATGATCTTCCCAGAGTGCGGTGTTTATTTCATCACGGATGATTGCAGTAGGATCTTCTTTATCAAAGAGTTGTTTTAGTATCTTCATGCTTGGGTGACGGAGGGCATCTTTTTTTTCTTCTTCATTATCCCAGTCAAACTCAGGAAAATCCATGACAAGGAAGAAATTCGATTTGCCGAAGTGTGGGGTATGTTTTTTTGTGGGGGTTTTTCCACTGTCTCCGTCAATCGTGTCGCTGATGCGCCCTGCAGCTAATTGTTCAAAATACAACCAGGATTTCTCGGGTAGGGTTGCGTCGGTGGTCGGGTCGTTTAGGTCAGTGCAGTGGGTGTTCCAGTACCGTTGTACTTCTTCTCTATAGAGCGTACCATCTGTGCCCAAGAATGCGACGTCACGACCTATGATCTTGTCAAACAGCTCTTGCGCTTTGGGATGTGCCTCCAGTCTTACTTCTGCCATGCCGTATTCGCTGGCTTTTGCTTTGTCGTATTTGAAGGGTTTGCCGGTTTCGGGAGTGGGTATTTCGTAGTAGTTCTCAAGGTCAGCGCGCGCTATCACTGTGCCTGTGCCATTTCCTACGTCACATACTACCATTTGCTCATCATCTTTCAGACTGCCTAATACTTTCAACTGCACATATTCAATTTCAATATTCTGCGATGCATCATCTTTGCGTGTTAGCGTGATTCCCACTGTCCAGGTGCCGACCGGACGACGAATGTATTCTATTGCAATCCCATCTTCGTTCAGTATGTCCGCTGTTTCCGGTGGTGGTGGATCTCCTGTGCCATCCCCTTTTTCAATGGCATGGGGTACATTTGGATTCAGGTGACCAATCTGTTTTGGAGTGAGTATGGTTGCCGGCGGTTTTGGTGGAGACGGTTGGTCAAGAACAATACCGAAGTGTGTGAGATATGCTTTGACAGTTTTTTGTTCTTCTTCGTCAAATTGTGAGAGGTAGTGGGTGAGTTTTTCTTTGAAAAATGCTTCGATGTGGTGTTTCCTTGCTTTTGGTTCTGCTTTGTATTCATCGATCCAACCGATGACACGACCCGGATCAAGATTGAATGCATTGATATAATAAGTTTCTTTTGGTTGTGCCGTATTGAGTTTGTGCAATACAGTATCTTTTCTCCCTCCATGCGGATCTACTTCAAAGGCATCGCACAATTGCTTCCACGTCTGCGCAAAGCTGTATACAAATCCGCCGTCGGTCGGATCGGTCGACAGATGCCATTTTTTTTGTCGTCGCGTTCTGTTCCCATTTGGGCTCAAGTTCACCGGGGGTTACCGCAGTAAATCGCTTCGTGCCACTATCCGCCAAAGCCGCTTCCAATACTTGATACAGCTCCGGATTTTCCGGTGTTTGTTCCATATATGGGACATGTATCATCGTCATTTCACGCAAGGTTTCGATTCCTGTTTCTTCACGTTCATGACGATCACCCGCAGGATTGCCAGCCGCAACATAGAGAAATCCCGATTGCGCGGTTTCAGTAATTGATGTACCGGGAACAGCAAAAGAACGGCCGGCACGAATTTCAGATACGGTTTTTGTAATTTGACGTTGTACTGATTGCGGACGCGCGTTGAATTCATCATCAAAAAAAATGCTGCCGCTGCGTTGTGGCGTTTCATCACGCGATGAATCTTTGCCCGTGATGGCACGTAAAATAGGTCCGTATTCAAAGAATGATCCTTCATTATCTATTTTTACTTTTGCAAATAGACTCTCTGCGGTTGCTCGTTCACCCCCGACCGACCGATCCGGTTCTCTTCCGTTTAGTATTTGTGATAATGCGCGAACAAATGCTGTTTTTCCCACACCTGTTTCTCCGATAAGTGTGATGACCGTTCGACCACTTACCACGGCGTGAAGCAGTTCGTCCATAATGCGTTTGCGACTTTCTGTCCAGATAAATCCACCCGACTGTGTCCGTAACTGTTCCACGTATGCCATCAGTTTGTCATACTCGATCAAGGCGGCAACGGTAGGATTTTTTTCGCATTCGACTTCCATACTCCCAACCAATTCATCTCGCCTTGCTTCAAGCAACGTGCGTCTCGCCAATATACCAAAATTTTCTTTTCTCTCTGCGTGTTGAAACACATCTTTTAACAACGCAAATAATTGCGCTTCCACATCCGCCAATTCATCTTGTTTTGCACAATATGATTCATACGTGCCGTTTACATTCTCTTGCTCGGTTCTATGACGTGTTAATTCTTGCTGTATTTTTTCTTCCATCCCATCGACAGACAATAGTTCACTATACAGTGCCAGAGAAAAGCGTGTGTCATCTTGTTTAATGAAAACTTGTGTTCTTTCATCTTTGCTTGAACCTGCCGCACGCAATGTCTTCGCCAATTGAATACGCAACGCCCATGCGTATTCGGCGAGTGTGTTGGGGTATCGACGGCACCATCTTCACTCGTATGCAACCGTACAAATTCTTGAGCGGCAGCTGTTTCTTGGTCAGACAGTGATATTTCAGAGATATCTATACCTGCCACTCTTTCGAGATTAGGCGGTTTCATCGTGCCACGAGTTTCAATTGGTTTGCCTCTTCCGAGTATTTCAGACATACGTTTTGGTACATTATTAATACTTACATTCTCCTTTGCTTATACTCAAAAATATAGCATCTGCTGGATAAAAAAGCAATGCAAAAATCAATACAGATAAATTTTTTGTTACTTCTATGTAGAAACATGAAAATAACAAACATCCCCATCTTTCACAACATAATCTTTCCCCACCAACTGCATTTTCCCAGACTCCTTTACCCCATTCCAGCCGCCATACTCCACAAAATCTTTCCAATTGGTCACATCGGCCTTGATATATCCTTTGACAAAGTCTGTGTGAATCACACCTGCCGCTTCTGGACCAGTAGCACCATTCTTCACAGTCCAAGCCCGAGTTTCTGGTTCGCCAGAAGTAAGAAATGTCACTAGATCAAGTAGCTTATATCCAGCAGTAATAATTTTATCCAAACCAGACTGATCCATTCCTAGATCCTTCATAAATTCCTTTGCATCTTCAAGTGGGAGCTCGGCAATCTCTGCTTCTGTCTGAGCACAGACATAGATATGACTTATACCTTCCTCGACAACAATGTGGTTGTAGTCCGCAGACTGTGGCACATCGTCTATATTAACGACATACATCATCGGCTTCATCGTCAGTAAATGCAAATCTCGAACAATCAATTCTTCATCATCGATAAATTCTAGCAACCGTGCTGGTTTTCCAGCTTCCATTTGGATATTAAGTTTTTCTAACACCCCAAGTTCAACAGTCATTTCCTTTGCCTTTACACCCTTTGCCTCCTTTGTCACTTTTTCCAGCCTTTTGCTCACCGTCTGCCAATCTGCGAGAACTAATTCCAAATTGATTATCTCCGCATCGCCCTTCGGATCAACTTTGTTATGAACATGGGTTACATTACTGTCTTCAAAAGAACGCACAACTTGAACAATAGCATCGACTTCTCGAATATGTGAGAGAAACTTATTGCCTAGACCCTCACCCTCCGAAGCACCTTTGACAATCCCGGCAATATCAATAAATTCAATGGCAGTCGGAATTATTTTTTTTGATTTAGAAACATCTGATAACTTTTGAAGTCGAACGTCAGGAACTTCAACAACACCAACGTTTGGTTCGATAGTACAAAAAGGATAATTTTGAGCGTCAGCTTGTTTGCTTCGAGTGAGAGCGTTGAAGAGGGTTGATTTCCCCACATTTGGTAAACCGACGATTCCGATTGAAAGCATAATGTTTACAATTTGAAATTTGAAATTTTTAGTTTACAAACAATTTTAATAAAGAAAAATAAAATTTGAATCATTTTAGAATTGGAAATTGTTTTTAAATTGTAAATTCTCAAGTCCTAAGTCTCCAACCAATTTTAAATAAATACCATACTACCCACCCCAAACCAAAAATCAAACCAAAAATAATGGCCAACCCAACCCACACATTAGCCTCACTAATCCCAATCATGGAGTATCGAAGACCATCTACAAAATAAAAAAAGGGATTGAGTCGTACAAATATTTGGGCTTTTTCTGGAAGCATCGAAACAGAATTGAAAACTCCACCCAAAAAAGTAAGTGGCATGATTAAAAAAGTATTCAAAATGGACACTTCTTCAAAATTATTGGACCACAACCCAACAATCAGACCGACCAATGAAAAGATAGTCGCCACAGAAATGCTATAAAATAAAAACAGAAAGACGTGAGAAATAGTGGAAGTGGTAAAGAATAAGGCAATCACATACACCCCAAATCCGACAATCAAACCACGCAAGACCGAGGCCACCAAAAATCCCATCAACATTTCAAGATGTGAAAAAGGAGCAATCAACAATTCCTCAATATGGCGAGCAAAGCGTTTGAAATATAATCCAAAAGAACCCTGCATATAAGCAGACGAAATAATATTAAGCATGACGATACCAGGCAAAACAAAATCAATATATCTCACCCCAGAAATCAGCTGAATGCGTGCGCCGACAATCACGCCAAAAACTAAGATATACAAAAGAGCATTGATCCACGGGCTAACCAAAGACTGGATCCAAACTCTAGTAAAGCGCTGGATTTCTTGGTAGATGAAAGTTTTGAGACCGATGACGTTCATATTTTTTAACATACAAATTGCAAATGGTTCGAATGTACGAATACTCAAAAACACTACAACTTAAAAAATTTATATAATAATCTAGGAACATTATTCGGATATTTGCAATTTGCATGTTCACTGCTCTTTCGATGTCAACTCCAAATATTTTTGCTCTAGCGAACTTCCATCCTTAATAAAATCTTCTTTTGGTGCATCCACAATTATTTTTCCATCATGGATAATAGCAACCCGATTGCACAATTCTTCTACTTCTTCTAGATAATGCGAAGTAAAAAAAATAGTCTCTCCTTCTTCGTTAATACGACGCAAATACTTCCAAAGTTCATGACGAAGCTCAACATCAACACCAGCAGTTGGCTCGTCAAGAATTAATAATTCAGGATCATGCATCATAGCACGTGCCAACATCAATCTTCTTTTGAGTCCTCCAGAAAGTTGTCGAAATTCTTTGTCTTTATGATCCTCCAATTCAAAAATTTTCAATAATTCTGTGATTCTTTTTTCTCTTTCTTTACCAGTCATACCATAATACCCGCCGTTATACCAAAGTATATTTTTTACTTTAGCCCAAATATCCACGTTAAACTCCTGTGGCGATAACCCTACTTTACGACGAGCCATGCGATAATCTTTTTCAACGTCAATTCCAAAAATCTTAATGTTTCCACTAGTTATTTTGCCAATCCCAGTAATCGAACTAATGGTTGTGGTTTTACCAGCACCATTGCGGCCAAGAAAACCAAAAAATTCTCCCGGTTTAACAGACAAAGAGATATTGTCAACAGCGACATTGTCACCATATTTTTTGGTGAAGTTGTCTATTTCTAGTGCCAACATAATAAAATCAAAAAAAAATGGTGTGTTGATAAAAAATGTTTGTGCTACGAAGAACAGAGAACAGAGAACAGAGAAAAGCTAGGTAGTGGACCTGAGGGGATTTGAACCCCTGACTTCCCCGATGGTCATCGGGGCACTCTAGCCAGCTGAGTCAACCGAGTCAACCGAGTCATAAGTTCATTTTTATCTCTTGATCTTTTATTATCTGTTCCAAAATCTTTCTACTTTTTTTCTTTTTTATTTTGTGCTCTATCTGTCTGGCAGTTCTTACAGCACCACACCTGAAATAAAACTTAATTTCCCAAGGAATTCCACTTCTGGTGGATTTATTTCTACCAGAATTATGTTCATTCAACCTGTTGTCAATATTTATCGTACTACCAACGTAATATTTATCATTCTTCTCACTGTAGATGATATATACAAACCCATCCATAATTTTGCTTATCAAATATTTCGTGGACCTGAGGGGATTTGAACCCCTGACTTCCGCCATGCCATGGCGACACTCTAGCCAGCTGAGTTACAGGCCCATTGTGAATTTTATTTTTTTGTAATTTGAACCTATGACTTCCCCGATGGTCATCGGGGCACTCTAGCCAGCTGAGTTACAGGCCCATTGTGAATTTTAGTCCAAACTTTGTTGTGGTCTCACTCCAGCCCGATAGAATGGAGTCCCAACCAAAGTCGGGAGGCTGAGTGATGAGTCCATAAAATATACAAAATTATACCAAAATGTCTACGGTACGTCAATGTGTGTGGGCACTTATATTTATACTACATTCCCACAGACAATTATAGACCTATGGACTACTTCCAAGCTTTGCAAGTCTAAAATATTATTAATTTATGAAAAATTTATCTAATATATAATAAATAATAGTGTCGTACATTATATTATATAATATATACTTGTAAGTTATCAATGCAACACACCACAAATGTTTCATATAAAACATCAATAACAAAAATGAAATGAATTACCTCGCAACAAGCTGACGAGGTATCACCAAAGAAATTTTATTCTTCCGATGCAAGCATCGGGGAATTAAAATTGTTTCATGTGAAACAAAAATACTCCTGTCGGAGTATTTTCTGATTTACTAGAATAATCCTGATTATAGATGTATACAATAGTGTATACTTTTAGGACTTTAGTAACTTCCAAAATTTTAACTTACTTAATTGTGGCCCCACCAAGAATCGAACTTGGATCTAGACGTTAGGAGTGTCTTGTTCTATCCATTGAACTACAGGGCCATTGTTCCATGTGAAACAATCCTACTACACTCTGCATATAATTTCAATAGCAAGATAATTATCCCACATCTGGACAATAATCAAACATAAACTGGAACCAAGTTTTGTAGCTGGTGGCTAAAGATCTATTCACAATCACGAAAATGGAAATGTCCTCACTAATCTTGCCTAAACCAGCTCCTGTAAAAGACACCACATGATCTCCAAAAATATCTATCATACTAGGCGTGGAGTACTTTTTTGGTAAAAATTTATAAGGCTTGCCAACAGTCTTCCATACTTCTGACATCTGAGCTTTGACTTCATAATCAAATAGATGTCGATAAAGTACGCCTTCTTTTTTGGCTTCTACCAAAAATTTATCTAGAAAAACTTTTAGCCTAGGGTCAAACCATGCTCCTTTGGCACCTATGAAATAGGCGTCTTCACCACTGTTTAAAATATCTCGTAAATAGTTCTTAAACCCTTCAATTCCTTTGTAGAAGTATACGGCCTCAAGTTGGGGCTTACTATTATACTCATCTAGCAAATCAGGCATTATTTTCTGTAATTGTCGATTCTTTTCGTCTATTAGCTCGCCCAACTTGGCAGGGTCTACTGGTTTGTAGACATTTTCACCTCTACCAATAACTTGAAAAACCAGACCCTTTTCTGTCAACCTCACCATCGTGTCATAAATATTGCGTCGATGAATCTTACTTCTGGTGGAAATATCGTTTACCGTGGCTTCTCCAAGTACTAATAAAGTCTCATATATTTTGGCCTCATTTGTGGACAAACCAATACTGACCAGAGTATCTAAATGCATAACAAATATCTTTACACTAATTAAGTAGTTTTGTTTAGATTCACAAAAATAACTGTGTGTGTATCTTTATTGGCTTAAATAAGCCAATTTTATATTGAATGGTGGTAACTACCACCACGTGGTGTTATATGCCACTCGTTGAATATATTATATATTCTTCTTACAAATTAATCAATAGCCATATGACAAAAGGATCTGTGTACAAAATATATGAAAAATTAGATGAAACTATCACAAAATTGAAGAACAGCAAACTCACCCCAGTACAGAAATCTAAAATAAAAAAAGGTAAAAAGAAATTAATTAATTTATTAAACAAAAAATAATTTACTAAAATAAATATATGTTCTATATATCACAAACATCAGGGCTTATCTCCCTTATTGGATTTGGTATAACCATGACTGCCCTAACTTACTATTTTGCGAAAAAAAGAGCATCTAACACCAAAACAGAATTTTTGTTGGCCAGTCGTGAAGTCGGCTGGAAATCTGGTGGAGCAAGTATTGCAGCCTCTTGGCTATGGGCACCTGCGCTATTTATTTCAGTACAAATGGCATACGAAACAGGGCTGGCTGGTATATTTTGGTTTACCGCACCAAATATAGTGGCCTTAGCAATATTTGCTATATTAGCTCCAAAGATCCGAGAAAAACTGCCTGAAGGTTTTACTCTACCGCAGTATATACAAGAGAGATTGAAAAGTAAGAGAGTGCACCGAATTTACTTATTTCCTTACTTTTTTTACCAATTGATGGCCATTACTGTACAGCTCTTTGCTGGAGGAAGTTTTGTATCGCTCCTCACTGGCATCTCGTTAACTATCACAATGCCTATATTGGCCATTATTGCCCTCACATACACGCTTATTTCCGGGCTTAGAGCATCTGTTATCACTGATGTGGTGCAACTAGTTCTAATCTTTGCTATCGGAGCTCTAATTTTGCCAATGACATGGTCTGTTGGAGGTGGTACGTCAGCGATTATGGCTGGAATTGGCGGATTAGCTGGTATAAAAAATATCTTTGATCCTGGCGTAGCCTTTTCATTTGGTATTGTTACATCGATTGGGTTAATAGCTGGAGCAATATCTGATCAACAATACTGGCAAAGAGCCTTTGCTATTAAGAAAAAAGAGTTAAAAAAATCTTTTCTAGCTGGGGCAGTCATGTTTGGTATCGTCCCTATTGCTCTTTCTACCTTAGGTTTTCTGGCCGCAAATCCCACACTTGGCATTTCTCTTCCTGATGGAGTTGATGTCTCAATGATTGGGGTACAAGTTATCACATCATTGTTGCCACATTGGGCAGTGTATCTCTTCATTGTAATGCTTTTGGCGGGATTAAGTTCGACACTTGATTCAGGACTTGCGGCGGCTAGTTCGCTCTGGGTAACAGATATAAAAAAATCTGCTACTCTAGACACAGATGCCATCAAATCAGCAAGAAAAGCAATGGTTGGCGTCACCATAGTCGGTCTCTTGGTAGCATTTGGTGTTTTGTATATTCCAGGCTTTGGGCTAAAGCATCTCTGGTGGGTATTCAACACTATTGCGGCGTGTGTCGTCGTACCGACAATCCTAAGCTTATACTGGAAAAAACTAGACGAACGAGGTGTGTTTTGGGGAATACTAGTTTCCTTTATCGTCGGTATTCCACTCTTCGTCTATGGAAATATTATAGATAAACCGATCTGGATAGTAAGTTCAACTCTGTTTATTATTGCTATTAGCACTATATTCTGTGTCACAATGAAACAAAAGGCCGTATACCAACAAACTTAATTGTTTTTAACACTATTATTTATTGATTCAACACTAAAAACCACTCTCTAATAAATATAGGGTGGTTTTTTGTTATAAACACATTATTAACATAACAATGGCTTGCATTTATTATGAATATATCGTATTATATGAGTCATAATTGCTCTTGCAAATATCTAGTACTTTACGATATTTGCCCTTAATTTATTTGGATTACGGAGTTAATACACTTTAAAAAAGTGTATACCAAAATACCGTGGTTCAATTTAATTTTATAACTATGCAATCGATCAATCGTATTGCCACAGGACTTGCAATATTTGCAGTCACCCTACTTGTGGGAGTCGGGAGCGCACACGCTCTCACAGATGGCCAGCTGGCCAAATCTACAGACAGCTCGGCTGTCTATAAAGTTGAAAATGGGATACTTCGACCATTTTTAAACAGCCGAATCTTTCATACATACTACAGTAACTTTGAAGCTGTAGTCGTGACTGACCTATCTAGCCTAACTGTAGGAGAACCAATGCCCCCAAAAGCTGGCACAAAAATGATCAAATTTCCATCTGACACTAAGGTATATACTTTAGAAGAAGGTAAAGTTCTTCGTCATGTTCCAAATCAAGAAACGGCCAAGGCTTTATTTGGTGAAAAATGGAACAAAGAAATTATTGAACTGCCTGCAGACCAAACTAAATATTATTCTATCGGCGAACAACTAGAAGAAAAGATGGCAGAAGAAAGTACAGATACAAAAAATGAAGTAGCAGATCCAAAAACAACT
>PFPK01000044.1 GCA_002793015.1 Candidatus Magasanikbacteria bacterium CG_4_10_14_0_2_um_filter_37_12
TGACCAGGAATAATACTACAAGAGCAAACATGGTGAGGTTGCTTATATTTTGTTGAATCCAAGGACTTGTGTCCATGCCAGAATGGACAGAAAAATATAGAAATACCACTAGTGCAAGGATAGTAAGAAGTATTTTTACTGTATTTAGAATCCAGGGTTTTGTAGAGAGTTTGGCCATTATTTTTTCTGGCCATTTTTTTATTAGATTTGGTGAGTGATACAATCCTGCGAAAGCTATACCAAGGGGGAAAGCCATAATATGTAGTTTGTGCAAGTGATTGACACGCCAAATAATTTCAAATCCAAATGTCACAAAGAAATATCCAATCAAAAACATGAGCAGTGCCGAAAGTAGGGGATATTCTTTTTTGAAGAACCATGGAAATATCAAATAGTAGAATAGAATTAAAGTGATAAACCAGATGGGAGAATTTATATTATTTAACAAGTCAGCTTCTCGGACAAAACCAAAGAAAATTTGGATTATATCTACTGTTGGATATGATTTGTGTAATATGAAAAAATCCATCAGTACAAATATTGGCAAAATTATCCAGAGTGGAACAAAAATTTTGCTGGTCCTCTTTAGATAAAATTTGATTGGCTTTAATTCTTTTTTCAATGCTGAAACAGTTAGGCCATAGCCAGAAAGAAACAAAAATAAATCCACCCCAACACCAGCCAAAATAGAGAGAGGAAACATGAATCGTGTGTCAATAGATAGAAAATATCCGATGTGTGATAGGACAATCGCCAGCATTGCAAATCCCTTCATTTCAGTGGTAGTGGCTATAGAAAAGAAACTTTTGTCTTTCTTTTTTCGAATAGAAAAGATGATGGTGATGAAAAATATAATTGCAAAAATTTGTGTTTGTAGGATGGGATTTTCAACGAGTATGTTCATAGATAAAATTGGACCAGTCAAGATAACTTTCTTTGGAAGGGTGAAATAAATCTGGCGAGTAAATTTGTTTTGTCTGCACAGTATGTGTATATAGATCAACGTAGACGAGGTTATATTTTTGGGCAATTTGTTGTATTTTTTTATTGTATTCTTTGGCACGTTTGGCAAAATAATATTTGTAGAGAGAAATAAATAATTTACTTTGTTCTAAATATGGTATGTTAATTACAACTATCTTTGCTTTTGTGCCATCTTGGAGTTTGGTAATTATTTTTTCTACATCAGATGTAAAATCAATTTGTGATGTGCGATTGTGCATATCATTTGTGCCAATCAGGAGTGTAATGAGGTTTGGGTTTGTTTTCAATGCTTGATCTATCTGTGTGTCCAAAACATCTTTAACCTTTGCCCCAGGTATTCCAAAATTATTGAGAACAACTGATTTGTGTTCTGCCGATATTTTGGTTGCCAAAATATATGGATAAGTATCTTCCATTTTGGTAGTACCAACTCCAGCAGTAAGACTGTCGCCAAGTGCAGTGTAGCGCAACGTGTTGTTATTATCATCTCCAACAATCATCACGTTTTGAGGCATATGTTTATAAGTGTTTGCTACGCTAGCATCTGAGATGCTGGTGTAGATGTGAGCGTAAGAGCGGTTTAAGTAAGCGATAATTATAGTTACACACAGGACACCAAAAACGAGAAGATATTTTTTGCAGGAGACATAAATTACTTTAGGCTAACTTAGGAGATAATGGGAAATTTTTTGTCATTTCTTTCACTTCGTCATGAATTCTGGTCAGAGCATTTTCATCACCATGGTTTGTCAACGCACGATCAATCATGTTGGCCACCACTCTCATTTCCGCTTCTTTCATTCCTCTGGTTGTCAAGGCTGGTGTACCTAGTCTAATGCCACTTGGGTCAAATGGTTTTCTTGGGTCATGAGGAATAGTATTTTTATTAACTGTAATCCCAGCTAAGCCAAGAGCCTTTTCGCCTTGTTTGCCAGTAATGTCTTTATTTCCTAGATTGATCAACAATAAATGAGTTTCTGTGCCACCAGTCACCAGTTGGTATCCTTTTGACAATAATTCTTCAGCCAGTGTTTTGGCATTCACTACGATTTGTTTGGCATAATTTTTGAATGCTGGTTGTCTAGCTTCTTTCAATGCAACAGCAATGGCCGCAGTTTGGTGATTGTGTGGACCACCTTGAAGTCCAGGAATGATCGCTCGATCGACAAGTGTTGGTATATTTTCTTTAGATCTTTCTACTTTTGTCAGTGGCGTTGATGGATTGCCATTGGCCATAATTATTGCCCCACGAGGTCCACGAAGAGTTTTGTGAGTGGTCGTGGTCACCACATCAGCGATACCTACAGGATTGGGATGCATTCCTCCAGCTACCAATCCTGCCACATGGCTCATGTCAGCTAGAAGATAGGCTCCAACTTCGTCGGCAATTTCTTTGTATTTGGCCCATTCATAAATTTGTGGATAGGCACTACCTCCTGTGACAATTAATTTTGGTTTATGTTCATGGGCTAGACTTCTCATTTCGTCAAGATCAATGAAGCCATCTTCTCGACAACCATATTGAACGCTGTGGTAGATTGTTCCAGAAAAATTTAATTTTAGTCCATGTGTCATGTGCCCACCATGAAAAAGTTTTAGACCCATGACAGTGTCTCCTGGATCACAAAGAGCAAAGTAGACAGCTTGGTTGGCAGGACATCCTGAGTGAGCTTGGACATTAGCCCATGATGCTCCAAACAGTTCTTTAGCACGATCACGAGCCAAATTTTCTACCACATCGACGTTTTCACATCCGCCATAATATCTCATTCCGGGATACCCTTCCGAATATTTGTCAGTCAGTCTAGAGCCAAGAGCTTCTAATACGGCCTCAGAAGTGTGATTTTCTGATGGGATCATTTCTAATCCTTCTTTTTGTCGTGTTATTTCTTTTTTGATCAGATCATAGATTTGGGGGTCTTGTTGTTGTAATTTCATATTTTTTTTTAGTGTTTAGTTGTCTAGTTTTTGTATGTATTCTCCAATTATAATTCTCACGTTTTCAGCACAATTTTCTGGTAAATTATTAATATTATACCAACCCCATTCCACAGTTTCTGGCCCAGGGTTTATCTCTCCGATTCTTTTGGCTAGATAATGAATTAAGATTACCAGGCTGTCTGTTTCAGGTCTGTTAATTAGTAGTGTACGAAGTGGTTTAATTATTTCAATTTCAATACCAATCTCTTCTTTGGTTTCTCGTCTAGCTGCGTCTTCTAGCGGAATAGAAAAATCTTCTACAGTCCCACCAGGAAACATAAAATAAGGGCTTTCTTTGCCATCTTTTTTTATTTCTCTGTTTAATAATACTTTATTGTCTTCGATGATGACTGGACCAGCGGCAATAATGGTGTTGGGAGGTAGATTCATATTATTAAGAGGCTTAAGATGTCAAAAATCCTAAAATGCTTGAAGGGGATTTATGATTTTTAATATTTATGATATTGTACATGATATGAAAAAGAAAATCCAACCGTCACAATACACACCTCTTTCAGACCGTATACGGCCACGTAATTTTGATGAATTTGTTGGTCAAGAAGAAATAGTGGGAAAGGGCAAGTTACTTAGAAAGATGGTAGAGAGTGACCAACTTTCCTCGATTGTTTTTTGGGGTCCGCCAGGAGTGGGAAAGACTAGTCTAGCCAATATTATTGCCAAACAAACAAGTTCAGAGTTTGTTTCTTTGTCAGGAGTGGAAAGTGGCAAAAAAGATTTGATGAGTGTTGTTAAAAATGCTCAAGATTTATTAAAAACCGAAAATAAGAGAACAATCCTCTTCATTGATGAAATTCACCGTTGGAATAAAGCTCAACAAGATGCTCTTCTGCCTTATGTCGAAAGAGGTGTAATTACGCTTATTGGAGCCACAACAGAAAATCCATCTTTTGAAATTATTCGGCCATTACTTTCTAGGTCTCGTGTTTTTATTTTGAAAAGTCTTAGTGATGATGATATAGTTCTCTTGATTAAACAAGCATTGGAAGATAAGGAGAGAGGGCTTGGTAAACACGAGATTAAGATTGAGGCTGAGACTGTTGAAATGTTGGCCGAACTTAGTGGAGGAGACGGGAGGGTGGCTTTGAATGGTTTGGAATTAGCTTTTAAGTCTAAAGTCTATAAAGCCGAAAAGTCTATTATTGTAATTGGCATCGAAGATATTAGGGAAGCATTACAAAGAACACATTTAGTATTTGATAAAAAAGGTGAAGAATTTTATAATCTTATTTCAGCATTACATAAATCAATGCGTGGAAGTGACGCTAATGCATCTTTGTATTGGCTCGCACGAATGCTCGAAGGTGGTGCTGACCCGCTCTATATTGCGCGTAGAATTTTGCGTTTTGCGAGTGAAGATATCGGTATGGCAAATAGCGAGGCAATGGTCCAGGCCAATACTGCATTTGACGCATGCCACAAGATTGGGTATCCAGAATGTTCTGTACATCTTGCTCAGGCTGTGATATATTGTGCTAAGTCAACCAAATCAAATTTGCTTTACCGAGCCTATGGCGAGGCGGCCAAGGATGCCCAAAACACATCTTATTTTGGTGTACCACTTCATTTACGCAATGCTTCGACTGATTTTATGAAAAATATTGGATATGGCAAGGATTATAAATATAATCCAGATTTTGAGGGAGAGGTTGAGCAAGATTATTTGCCAGAGGAGTTGAGGGGGAAAGATTATTTTAAAAAAGTATCAATGTGATGGCAATGAAAAAATTACTTCTCCACACCTGCTGTGCCCCATGCAGTATTGTAATTATTGATGAATTGAAAAGTCAGTATGATTTGACCGTCTTTTTCTTTAATCCCAACATTCATCCAGTTGAAGAATATTTGAAACGTAAAAAAGAAGTTATTCGTGTCTGTAAAGAGTGGGATGTGAAGATAATAGATATGGAGAAAATATCCTCCTCGTCCCCCTCAAGGGGGGAATTGATTGACTATGGACAGGAGGAGTGGTCTGAGGCTATCAAAGGTTTTGAAGATGAACCTGAAGGTGGACTACGTTGTCCAAAATGTTTTTATCTCCGTCTCCATAAATCTGTCGAGTATTCTAAAGAAAATAATTTTGATATTTTTTCTACCACACTCACTAGTGGGCGGAATAAAAAAATAGAAATAATTGGAGGGATTTGTGAGAGACTGGGAGAAAAGTATGGAATTAAATTTCTAGCAGAAGATTGGAAAAAAGGTGGCCGACAGGAGAAGGGGAAGAAGATGGTGGAAGAGCGAGGAATTTATCGGCAGGATTATTGTGGCTGTGTTTACTCACGGAACAATTAGCATGTAACATAAAAAATATTTATGAATTGGATTTTTTATGCTATTGTGGCTCATTTTTTTTGGGCACTCACCAATATCGGGGATAAATATATTGTTGGCCATAGGGTAAAAAATCCTTATGTATATTTGGTATGGATGACAATGTCTGGCATTATATCTGTGGTATTTATTCCATATATTGATTTTTTTATACCTGACACACAAACACTTGTATACTTGTGTATTGCAGGAGTCGCTTATTTTTTTGGTGGATTGCCCTATATCAGAGCCATGCAACTTGAAGAGCCAACACGTATCAATGTATGGTGGAATTTGATACCACTTTTTAGTTTTGGACTTGGATGGATTATATTTGGTGATATGTTGTCTTCTCAACAATTGCTTGCTTTTGTTGTATTGGTTTTTGCCGCATTTGTAGCGTCTGTCCATATTCGCAAAAAAATATTTTCATTTTCACGAGCATTTGGGCTCATGGTCATTGCAACATTTTCTTATGCGCTCTATGCAGTTATGCTTGATCGTGCTATGTTTTACATATCTTTTTTACATGCATTTGTGTGGGTTCATCTCATCATGTTTGTGTGTGCAGGTACTTTGTTTATTTCAAAACAGTTTCGTACAGATTTTTTTGAACAATCATATGGATTAAAAGGTAATCTTGGCGGGGTAGTCGCAGGTATAACATTGCTTGACCATGCGGGTATTTTTTTTCATCAGATTGCTTTGTCCCTTGCTATTCCATCACTTGTATTTGCGTTTGAAGGGAGTCAGGTTATTTTTGTATTCATTATAGCTACTCTTTTGTCCTTCTTTTTGCCACACATTGTTAAAGAAGAGATTGATAAAAAGAATATTTTGTTGAAGATTTTAGCGATTTTACTGATGGGAGTTGGTGTGGTATTATTATCTTTTAATTAAATGATATGGGAGAATTTATACGAGATCAAAAAATATTATCAGCAAGCTTAGAAATGAAAACGGGGGAAGATAATGAGGCTTTGGACAGACGTGGCGAATTGCAGAGCCGCCCTAAAGAAAGCAAAACAGTAGAAGAGACTGCTACTTTTTTTGATACTACACCAGAACGAATACGTGATCTTACTGTTCTAACTGTTATACCTGTAACACGAGACACTGCCAATATAGAGGATGCTATTATGGCACTCGGGCGTTATCCACGCGGATTATTTTTTGATTTTGATAATGACAGACAAAAAGTAGAATGTGTTCCCGTAAAAACAATAGAATGTTTGGGACTATTAAAAGATCGTGTGGCACATAATAGAGCGGACGATAAAAAATTGTATGATGAGATGATCGAAAAATTTGAAGATGTAGAAGGTCGTGGTTTGTCAGAAAGAGCTGTACAACGTTTTTTAAAACAGATGCATGGTGCATACAGATATGGTTTTTTGTTTTTACAATCTTTTTATTATCAAGATGGGACTTTTGATCAAAATACACTCGAAAAAATAGTGAACGAATCACGGCGTTTTCGTCCTCCTCCACATGCAGGTTGGTTGACCATTGCAGAATTAGCTGAAAGATCAAAGATTCATCATGGCAAAATTGAAAAATTAGTAGCATCTTTTGAAAAAATAGAGGATGAACCAGAAGATCGGTTTGGGAGATCAAATTATACGGGGCAGAAAGTTTTGGTTAAATTTCTTTCTCACACTGGATCTAAAAATAGAAATGTTATCCCATATTTTTATTTATCTCCAGATTTGGTTTCGTATGTTGAAAATGTAATCGTTGAAGAAAAAAAGAACACCATGCCAAGTGGGTGGATTCCAATGTATGTATTGGCACGCAAACTGCATATAAGTGGAGCTATGTTGAAAAAAGAAATAAACATAAAATTGAAAGGCGTGGGTGACTTAAACGTATGGTACAAAAAATATATTGCTCCTCCTGCAACAGCACCAATATTTTGTTGTAGCCCAGAATTAACTTCACGGCTTAGAGAGAATTTGCCTGTGGTAGAAAAACTTGAAGTTACGCCAGAAGATGTAGAACAATGGTTAACGGCAAGTGATTTTGTACAAGCCTGTTGTGACGCTCTACAAGCCCGTGGTGTTCAATCATCAATTAGGTCTGTGTGGAGATATTGTAGAAAATTTAGTATATTGATAGATATAGAAATGAGAGAATCAGGAAAAACAGTTTCAACAGAACGTTTGTGTCAACTAAAAAAGCCAGCTACTCTCAACAGAACATTATTGCATTATAGAAGCACACTTATTCCAGAAGTTGTGGAGCAGTTGATTTTGATAATAGACAATAACCAAAAAATAGCTTTGGCAAACCTAAAATCAAAGAGAGTGGATTAAACTTTTTACCATATACGTACCACTCTTCCGATACCCAAGCTTCCTATAATATCCCCTTACCCCAACTCCAGAAATCACGGCTATTTTTTTGAAGTCGTGTTTTTTTGTAATTTTTTCTGCTTCTAACACAAGTTTTTTTCCCATACCTTTGTGTTGTGAATCTTTTTTATTTTCAGTACCGAGTTTGAGAAGTTGGCCGTAGGTGTGGAGCTCACGAATAAAACTCAAGTTTTTTAAGTTACCTAAGTTTAATAAGTTTTCTAAGTTATTTAGCTCCTTCCCATTTGTAAGGGAATGGTTGGGTTGGGGCTGGCGGTCTGACAGGAAGCTCTCTCCGGCTCTCCCTAAGAGGGGGGCAGATTGTTTTTTTGGCAACCTTAGTCTTAAGAAAGCAAAAACAACTTGGCGTTTTTTATCTTCAAAACTAAGAAAATATTCTGTTCCCCCAATTGTTTCATATTCGTCCACGAATAGTTTTGGTGATAAAGTGATTAAGTGTTTGTGCGATAAGGCGGAATGTCCTATTTCCCGGCAACGCAAACATTGGCACACAGCACCTTGTTTTGTCATTTCTTTATCTAGATACTCGCGCAAGTTTGTCACAATATTTCCTGCCTCAATTTCGTCACTAGGAATATCGCGAATAAGCCGTGAGATTCGACAATAACGTGGTGTAGATTTTTTTATTTCAATCAGTGCTTCAAAAAGTTCTTTTTTATTGTATGGTTTGTATTTTCCAGATTGATACCAATTATTTAACTCTGCTGATTTGATGACAGCGCATGGGTAAATTTTTACCATGTCAGGTTTGAAACCCGGATCAGAAAATAATTGCTTGTACATTTCGACATCATGCTTAGCTGTGCTGCCTGGTAGATCTGGCATAAAATGCAAGTCTACTTTGAATCCAACATGGCGGAGGAGCAGAATAGCATCTTTGAATTGTTCTACAGTATGACCGCGATTGACAAGTTTTAAAATTTTATCATCAGGAGCCTGAAGTCCTAGTTCAATTCTGGTGCAACCTTGCTTGCGCATGTGATAGATTGTTTTTGGTGAGATAGCGTCTGGTCGAGTTTCTAGAGTCAGTCCTATTATTTTATGTTTTGCTTTTAGGTCATTATAATTTTGTTCAATATTTAATTCCTTTTGCAAAGTATCAATTGTCAAATTGTTAAATTGTTGGATTGTTTTCTTTTTTTTACGTCTGGTGAGATTGTTGCAAGCTTTGAACGATTCCAAAATAAACCAATATTGATATTTGAGTTGGTAAGCATTCCAAGTACCACCTTTGATAATATATTCAATTTTGTCAGTAGGGTGTCCATTTTTTTCTAGCATTTCAATTCGTCTCTCCATCTGCTCATAGGGACTAAATTTTAGAGCCAGAGCTCTAGCTGCGGCAGGCTCAGTAGCAAGGTAACTTTTTGGCATGCGTTTTTCAGTAGGGCAGTAGACACAGTTCCCTGGACAGCTGTATGGCTTGACAAGAGATGTGATGATAGCCACCCCAGAAAGGGTGCGGATGTCTGCTTTTCGAAGGAAATGTTCAATTTGTTTGTTAATTTTGATACTTCCATTTTTTACTAGATTTTGATAAGCTTGCAGTAGGTTGCGATTGGAAGGCTGGTTTGTCTTCATCTCACCACAAACTTTTCTCCTGATATCATCAAATTCAGCCTTGGTGGAAGGCTTAGCTTGGATAATTTTTTGTATTATTTCGTCAAACATGATGCTATTATGGACTCTAAAGAAATTATCAAACAGAACAAAGATGTCTACAATAAGATCGCCCCTCTTTTTGCGTCGACTAGACAGAATATCTGGGACGATATGTTGCTTTTTCAGAAATATCTAAAAGATGGGTATAGTGTCTTAGATATTGGATGCGGAACAGGGCGATTATACCATCTTTTAGATAAATTTCAAGATATAGACTATATCGGCCTAGACCAGAGTGAAGGTCAGATAGAAATGGCCAAAAAAGATTTTCCCAATACTAAGTATGTCTTGGCTGAGATGACCAAACTTCCTTTTCCAGATAACAGCTTTGATATCATATTTTGTATTGCCACTTTGCATCATCTCCCCGATGAAGGGACTCGTCTAAATGCTCTATCAGAAATGCACCGTGTTTTGAAGCCCGGAGGATATGTCCTCTTGACCAATTGGAATTTGTTTTCTGATAGCGTTGGTAAAATTGTAAAAAAAGGTAAATTTAAGCAAAATGACGCAGAATTTATTATACCTTGGCTTAGTTCAGAGGGGGAAGTATTGGGTGAACGGTATTATTATGGATTTAAAATAAAAGAATTGGAAGCACTTTTTCATCGGACTGGATTTGAAGTAGAGGATCAGTATTTTTCTCAGAAAGGGGAGAGGGTAGATTTTAATAATGGCCATAATATTGTTAGTGTACTTACATATAACACATAACATGTAAGATATACAAGCATTAGACCTGTTGCCTAATAGTAATAAAATTAAGTAGAATCTCCCTAGAGATTCTGGGATTATCACTTAACGG